>JAISTB010000027.1 GCA_031272775.1 Fusobacteriaceae bacterium
CGGTGAAAGGGATTGTCGTTTGCGTTTTTTCTTCCCATAGTATAGCGGATTTTTCCGGATTTGTCCATGAATTTATCGCAAATCAAGCGGTTGTTGAAATAAAGTCATGGACATTTCCGCCGGCCTCATGTAAAATATAGATAAATCAAAGGGCGGCCGCCGCGTGACAGCGGAAAAAGCGCGCTAAGAGGGGGAGAATATGAAACTTGCGGAAATCGTACGACCCAAAAAAGATCTTCCTGTCAGAAAATCCAAACTCTGGGGCAACCTCGATATCATGGAGCTCTCGGAGGAGAGCCTCCGCGGCCCCGCCGATGTCGTTTCCGTCCTCAACGACGCCGGGGAGGTTATCGGCGAGATCAACCGCGAGGACCTCATTTATCTCGCAAAACGGAACCAGGTCACAAGATTCGCCAAAGTTCTGGATTACATGGACGAAGGCGTCGTGGCGATCGACGACAAAGGGAGGATTTTTTATCTGAATAACGCCTATTCCCAAATATTGGGTATTCCACGCTACAAAGTCATCGGGAAATATATGCCTCAGATCGAAACCGGAGCGCTTTTGAACAAAGTGCTTGAAACCCATGAGTCCATCTCCAAGGACAAGCAACTGATTTCTTCGATCAACAAATATGTTTCCATGAGAATTTTTCCCCAATTTTCCGGGGGAGCCTTCGCGGGCGCGATTTCCATTTTCAAAGACGTCACGGAACTCAATACGATGAATCACGAAGTCCAGCGGATGAGCGACGTGATCAAGGAAGTCACCCGGAAACTGGACTATCAGGAGGCCTTCAAAAACCTCGGGATTATTACGCAAAACAGCGAATTTATTAAGGTACTGGAAGTCGCCAATATCGCGGCCAAAACCGACGTCACGGTACTGATCCGGGGAGAAAGCGGCGTCGGGAAAGAAGTCATGGCCAAGTTGCTGCATTCCGGAAGCAACCGGAACAATTCCCCGCTGATCACGGTAAATTGCGCCGCGATTCCCGAGCATCTCTTTGAGAGCGAGCTTTTCGGCTATGAAGCCGGCTCCTTTACGGGCGCGAGTAAATCGGGTAAAATCGGGAAATTTCAGCTGGCGGACCAGGGAACGCTTTTCCTCGACGAAATCGGCGACCTGCCGTTACCGATGCAGGCGAAACTCCTGCGCGTCCTGCAGCAGGGGGAGATCGAAAAGATCGGAAGCGCCAACGCGATCCCGGTGGATGTCCGGATCATCACGGCGACGAACAAGCCCCTTGAGGACTTGATGAAAGCGGAGAAATTCAGGGAGGATTTGTTTTTCCGCCTGAACGTCATTTCCCTGAATATTCCGCCGCTGCGTGAGCGAAAAGAGGATATTCCGCTCCTCGCCAATCATTTTCTGGGGATTTACAACAAACGCTACAAAAAATCCCTGACGATCTCCGCCGAAGAATACAGCGACATGATGCAATATGACTGGCCCGGCAATATCCGACAGTTGCAGAATTATCTCGAGAGAAGCGTGATCCTGGGAACCGCGACCATGGGAGACATGATCCTCAAACCCGAAAACGGAGCTACTCCGGATGCGGGTTCGCACGCCGCCCACCCCGTCGACCGCTCGCTTTCGCTCAAAGATCAGCTCAAACGCTGTGAGAAGGAAATTATCGAGCAGACTTTGCGGGAGCAAAACGGCGACCGGCAGAAGACCATAGAAGCGCTGAAAATCAGCAGGCGTACATTCTACCGGCGCTACGGGCAACTGAAGCAGGCGCCATGATTGACACTAATGACAGTTTTGACACTGAAAAATGCCATATTTGGCATTTTTTCTTTTTTTTGCCGCCGATGGAGCGTTTTTCTCTGTGAATTGAACTGCCTGATTTACGGGATTTCGGCCGATATGGCCGACAAAACGCCGATTGGTATAAAAATTGCTTTATCTGAATATAACAGATGTTTCTACCGAAAATAAAGCCAAAGGAAAAGACGGAATCAAGGAGGTCCCATGAAAACAATTCGTATCGGCGGCGGTCAGGGGTTTTGGGGGGACAGCCCGGACGCCGCCATTCATATGGTCCGCGCGGGCGACATTCAGTACCTCGCCTGTGACTATCTGGCGGAGCTGACCCTCTCGATCATGCAGCGGCAAAAGCTGAAAAATCCGAAAGCGGGCTTTGCCAGCGATTTCACCCAGCTGATCCGGGAAATCGGTAAAGAGGCCTATGAAAAAAAGATCCGTATTCTCTCCAACGCCGGCGGCATGAATATTCAGGGCGCCGTCGACGCCCTCCGGAGCATCGCGGAAGGGCAAAACATGCGCGGTTACAAGATCGGCTACGTGACCGGCGACGATCTTCTTGAAAAGCTGCCGGAATTGCTGCGGGAAGGACGGACATTCCCCAATATGGATGACGTCGGGGATTTCGATGAGATCAAGGACAAAATCGTCAACGTCAATGTGTATTACGGCAGGGAGCCGCTGATGGACTGCCTGCGGGAAGGGGCTGATCTGGTCATTACCGGACGCGCCACCGATTCGGCGCTGTTTCTGGCCCCGCTGGCCTATGAATTCGGCTGGGGGGACAAGGATCTGGACGATCTCGCCCGCGGCATCATGGTGGGTCACCTGCTGGAATGCGGCGGGCAGGGCGCCGGCGGCAATTTTGACTACGATTGGCGGTCCGTACCCGCTATGGACAATCTGGGCTTTCCGATAGCCGAAGTGACCGAGGATGACCTGCACATTACCAAAGCGCCGGGTTGCGGGGGATTGATCTCCGAACAATCGGTCAAAGAACAATTTTTGTACGAAGTGCATGATCCCGCCAATTATATTACGCCGGACGTGACCGTGGACATTTCCCGCGCGACGATTGTCAATGACGGCGACAATTCCGTCCGGATCGGCGGCGTCAGGGGAAAGGAAAAGCCCGAAAAACTCAAGATGTGCATCGGCTACCACGCGGGATACAAAGTGGCGACCTACCTGCCCTTTGCCTGGCCGGACGCCTATGAAAAAGCGCGATACGCGGCGGAAATCCTCATGAAGAAAATGAAAAGAAAGAACCTCCGCTACGAGGATATCCGCATTGATTATTTGGGTCTCAACGCCCTTCATCTCGATGTCGCCGAATATGATGAGGAGTTGATCAAGCGGCTGAATGAAGTGGTTCTCCGGATCGCGATCCGCGTGAAAGACAAGGAAGAAGCGAAGAAGCTGATCCCGGAAATCTCACCGCTTCAGCTGAACGGCCCCCCCGGCGCTTCGTTTTTCGGGGGGCGATCCCAAATCCAGGATGTCATCGGCCTGTGGCCCGCGCTGATCGACAGAGACCTCGTCACCCTCACGTCGCATATGCTGGAGGTGAAATGATATGGCTCTCGTCTATTTGAACACGCTGGCCCACGGCCGCTCCGGCGACAAAGGCGACACCAGCAATGTGTGCGTTTACGCGAGGGACCCGAAGGACTATCCCTTGCTGAAACGGGTGCTGACGGCCGAGCGGGTGAAAGAATACTTCGGCGACATGGTCAGGGGAGAAGTGATCCGCTATGAGGTGGAGACGCTGCACGGCTTCAACTTTGTGATGAAACACGCGCTGGGCGGCGGGGCGACCCATTCCCTGCGCCTGGATTCCCTCGGAAAATCCATGGGATCGGCGTTTATGCGAATGAAAATCGATACGGACGATCCGTCCGGAACCTGAATGAGGAGGCAGAAAATCATGAGTACCAGTATCATTCCCGGATTTTATCAGATGACGCCGGCGGAACGGGCGCTGAAAATCGGTGAACTGACCGGCCTTTCCGCGGACGAGCTGCGGCTGATCACGGAAAAAGACGCCTTATCCCTTGATTTGGCCGATCATATGATCGAAAACGTCATCGGGACATATTCGTTACCGATGGGAATCGCGCTCAATTTTCTGATCAACGGAAAAGAAGTTCTGATTCCCATGGTGACCGAAGAGGCCTCGGTCGTGGCTGCGGCATCCAACGCCGCGAAAATGGCAAGGGCGGGCGGCGGGTTTTCCGCATCCTTCACCGGTCCCGTGATGATTGCGCAAGTCCAGATCATCAATGTTCCGGATCCCAACCACGTGAAGAATGTGATTTTGCAAAACAAGGAAACGATCAAAGAAATCTGCAACGCCAAAGATCCGGTTCTTGTGCAATTCGGCGGCGGGTTTCATGATCTCGACGTCCGCGTGATCGACACCATCCGCGGAAAAATGGTCATCGTTCATCTCCTCGTGAACGTGGGCGACGCCATGGGGGCAAATGCCGTCAACACCATGGCCGAGGCCGTGGCGCCTTATCTGGAGGAAAAAACCGGATACAAGGTGGATTTGCGGATTCTATCCAACCTCGCCGTATACCGCCTGGCCCGGGCGAGCGCGGTCTTTACGAAAGCCTCGCTCAGCAAGACCGGGGATCCGGCCGACGGCGCCGATGTCATTGAGAAAATCCTCGACGCCTACGCCTTTGCCGAAGCGGATCCTTTCCGAGCCGCGACCCACAACAAAGGCGTCATGAACGGAATCAGCGCCGCGGTTCTTGCCACGGGAAACGATACGAGAGCGATCGAATCGGGCGCTCACGCCTATGCCGCCTTCAAAGGCCGCTACACGACGTTGACCACCTGGGAAAAAACCGGCGGCGGAGATCTCACCGGGACGATCGAAGTCCCCATGGCCGTGGGCCTGGTCGGCGGCGCAACGAAAACCCATCCGGGCGCGCGGGCGGCGGTAAAAATTCTCGGCGTAAAAACGGCGGCCGAGCTGGCCATGATCTTCGCGGCCGTGGGATTGGCGCAAAACCTGTCGGCCATTCGGGCGCTGGCCACCGACGGCATCCAGAAAGGACACATGAAACTTCATGCCAGAAATATTGCGGCTTCCGTGGGAGCCGCGGGTGAGACGCTGGAAAAAATCGTGTCGCAAATGATCGCGGACAAGAACATCAACGCGGTATACGCGGCGGAACTTTACGCAAAATTCAAGTAAGCGGGTTCTTATCTGACGTCAAAAACCTTCATAACAGAAAAGTCAGGAGACAGGAGATGGAAAATGAAGATAGAATCATATAGTATGAACGAATTAACAATTGGCCAAAGCGCGTCTAAAACCAAAGTATTCAGAGAAGAAGACGTTCTGGTATTTGCGGGTTTTACAGGAGACATGAATCCGGTACATATCAACGAAGAATTCGCAAAAACTACTAAATTCGGGCGCAGGATAGTTCACGGTCCCTACGTATATACACTTGTCGGCAGCGTTTTGGGGCAGCAGCTTCCGGGGGGCGGGTCAGTTTATGTCAGTCAAACGCTGAAATTCAAATTTCCGGTTTTTGTTGGGGATACAATCACCTGTACGCTGACGGTTACGGATAAAAATATAGAACGGAATCGTTTGACTTTGAACACGCTTTTAACCAATCAAGATGGTGTTGTAGTAATCGAAGGCGAGGCTGTGACCATGCCCAGACTTGAAAAAAGCGATTCTTGATAAAAAGTTCCTGACTGAATGAGGAGGCGGACATGGCAGGTAAAGTCAATCTGGTTGTCGAAGGATTCATCGCGCTAATTACGATCAACAATCCTCCGATGAATCCCCTTGACATTGAAGTAATGGATGGAATTCGCAATTCTTTTGAGCATCTGTACCTGGAAGAGGACATCCGCACTGTAATAATCACCGGTAACGGCAAATCTTTTGTGGCCGGTGCGGATATCAAAGAGCTCAAGCGTTGGACGCCCGAATCTTCCATGATACTCAATGGAAAGGGACAGGCGCTGGTCAATTTGATAGAAAATTATCCTTCTCCGGTTATAGCCGCCATTAATGGATACGCATTGGGCGGTGGGCTGGAAATCGCTCTCGGTTGTGACATTCGATTGGCTTCCGAAAAAGCAAAGTTAGGTCTTCCTGAGGCCAAACTCGGTATTATCCCTGGTTACGGAGGGACAGCGCGCCTGTGCCGCGCTGTAGGAATCGGGCAGGCAAAAAAAATGATGTATACGGGTTCGCACATCACGGCCGATGAAGCGTTCGCTATCGGATTGGTGCAAGAAGTTCTTCCTTCCGAAAAGCTTTTAAGCCGCGCGATGGAAATTGCTCATGCGATAGCTGAAAATGCTCCGATAGCAGTTCGCGCCATAAAACGTATCGTCAACATTTGTCGCAACAAATCTGTTGAAGAGAGCCTCGCGGCTGAACTTTATGCTGCTCGGGACTGCTATGCATCTGCAGATAGCGGGATAGGGATTGATGCCTTTATCAACAAAGAGATCCCCAAATTTCACGGTAACTAATACATTATAAGGAGGAAAGTATGATATTGGGAATGCCTGCATTTACATTTTTCATCTTTTGTATTATTTGGCCGGCGCCGGTGATCATCTCGGCAATAATTGCTTTTAAGTCCAAAAAAGGGAAAAAATAGGAGGATTCAATGTTAACCATACAAATTGTAATGATCGTTTACATCGCCATTTGCGCCGGTATCGGCATTTATACTTCCAAGTATCAAACCAATGCCGAAGAGTTTTATGTCGCCGGCAAGCGTCTTGGCCCTGTTGTGCTTGGGCTTGCCATTTCCTCGACCATTATGAGTGGCATGGGTTTTGTCGGATCCATCGGCGGTATTTACCGTGACGGTTACGCACCAATGACAATAATGATTTTTGCGACTGTCGGCACGATGATTTCATACCTTTTGTTGGCGGAACCTTTGCGCAGGGTCTCAGGTAAATTTGGATATATTACATTGGCCGATTTCGCTTACAATCGCTTTGGAAAAAGCGAAGGTACCCGTCTTGTTGTTACACTATCGACAATTATTGCTGTTACCGGTTATATTATGACCAATCTGGCCGCTCTTGGTACTGTAGTTGCTCTTGTCACTGGTTGGAGTTATTTTACGTCTCTCACTGTAGGCGTTATCGTTGTTGGTGTTTATGTTCTTCTTGGCGGTATGCTTGCCGCAGCGCTAACCGATGCTTTTCAGAGCATTTTGATGATGTTTCTTGGCGTCGCTTTTGCCGTTGTCGCGATTTACAATTCCGGTGGTATGACCAGCATGAATGAGGTTCTTGGTCGGGTAAAAGACCTCAACACGTTTATCAGACCCGGGACTGGATACGGATGGATTTATTTTATCGGAACAGCCCTCATGTACGGATTTGGTGTAGGCGGCCAACCACATGTTGTCAATAAATTTTATCAGATTAATAAAAAAAGCCAATGGAAGACATCAATGTTTATAGCCACCCTGTCTTACTTTCTGGTTGGAGCGAGTCATATTGCCGGCCTTGGAGGCCGCGCCGGTACGATACTTGGTAAATTTCCGGATACGCTGGCAAACGTTAACAACATGTCTTCTATTTTTGCCATGCAATATTTTCCGCCAATCGTAGCGGGGATTCTGTTGTCGGCTATAGTCGCCGCCATGATGTCTACCTGTGACTCCCAAGTCGTTACCGTAACTTCGGCACTGTGCCGTGATTTCATTCTTCGATACATCTACAAAAAAAAGTTGTCGGATAAACAGGAGATGCTGGCCACCCGTATTTGTATAGGCGCTATAATTCTTATTTCATATCTGCTTGTTTTCCGCCCACCGACATTGATTATGTGGATGGGGAATGGCGCTTGGGGTATTGGCGCTTCTGTGCTGATTCCGATTCTCGTCCTCGGTTCTCGATGGAAGCGTGGCAACAGGATTGCCGCCATTGTAGCTGGATGGGTAGGTATCGCTGGCTCTTTCGGTCTGGTTGTATTGAGCTCGCTCAAGCTCATTGTTTTGCCGGTTAACGCGGCTGTTATCGGAACAATTTGTTCTACTGTCGTATACATCGTCATGACTTTTGCTTTGCCTGACGAACCCAATGAGCTGGTAACGATTCTCCATGACAAGAGCGAAGTGGATTCTGATTAATCAATACTTTTGAAGGGAGGAACGCATGAATGCCTTAGAGGATTTGACTGTAATTGATCTGACCCGTTTTGCGGCAGGCCCATTTTGTACTTTGCAGTTGGCGGATTTGGGAGCGAAAGTGATCAAAGTGGAATCGAAAGATTCCGCCGATGAAGCACGCAATTTTACTCCCTTTTTGGGAGAAGGAGATGAACGGATCAGCGGATATTTTGTTCAGTATAATAGAAACAAAAAAGGAATTACGCTTAATCTACGGAGTGACGAAGGAAAAAAGTTGCTTTTACGTATGCTGGAAAAAGCGGATGTTCTCGTAGAAAACTATCGTCCAGGCGTGATGAAAAAAATGGGACTCGATTTTGAAACCTTACATAAAATCTATCCGAAACTGATTTTCGTTTCCATCAGTGGTTATGGACAAACGGGTCCATATATTGACCGCCCTGCCTTTGACAATTGCGCGCAGGCCCTCAGCGGTATCTGGTCGACGACCGGATACCCTGACCGGCCGCCCTGCAGGGTCGGTACGATTATCGGTGATTTGGCCGCATCTCTTTATGGTTGCATCGGTGTGCTGGCCGCACTGCATCACGTAAAAAATACCGGCGAAGGACAATACGTTGACGTGTCGCAATTGGATTCGACGCTCTCCTTGACAGAGATGATGGTCGTCAACTATCTCGTAGCAGGGAAGATTACCCGTCCTCTGGGAAATGATCACCCCTTCGTTATGCCTTACAGCGCCTTTAAAGCAAAAGACGGGTATATTTTTGACGGTGGTTATACGGATAAATTTTGGCGATTGCAATGTGAATTTTTCGGCGAACCAGAATTGGCCGATGATCCCGAAATTGATACCATGGTCAAACGACATGTAAGGAGTACCTACGAGCGGCGCGTTAAGCCAAAGCTTGACGAATGGATTGCCCAATACACCATCGCGGAACTTATGGAAGGACTTGGAGATAAAATCCCTATGGCGCCGATATTGGATGTAACCGGCGTAGTGAAAGATCCTCAGATACTATCACGCAATATGATTATCGAAAAAGATTATCCCCAAGGCAAGGTAAGCGGTGTCGGTCAGCCGATCAAGCTCAGTCAAACTCCAGCGGATACTTCAGGGTCGGCGCCTGCTGTCGGCGAGCATAACAGGGAAATTTATCTTGACTGGCTGGGACTGAGTAAAGAGGATCTGCAATCCTTTGAAGAACGCGGTGTTATTTGACTGAAGTAATTTCTACAGGAAAAGTGGGAAGGTAAAACATGCAAAACCTAAAGACAAAGGAAGACTATATTGCATATCTTAAAGAAAAGGCCCGCGAAATACGGATAAAAGGCCTGAAGTTGATTACTGCGGGTAACATTGGTCATCCTGGGGCGACCCTCTCATCAGCGGATTTATTTGCAGCGTTATATTTTAGCGTACTTTCCATAAATCCTGCTAACCCCGCATGGGACGGAAGAGATCGCTTCATTTTGTCTAAGGGGCACGGATGTCCTCCGCTTTATGTTGCTCTTGCCATTAAGGGTTATTACTCTTGGGAAGAACTCCTTTCAACCTATGGAAAACTCCATAGCCGTTTCCAAGGACATCCTGACATGAAAAAGACGCCTGGCGTTGATATGACGACGGGGTCCTTGGGACAAGGTCTGTCCGTGGCGGTTGGGATGGCCCTTGCTGCCCGTCGCGACGGCAAGAAACACAGGGTTTATTGTATGCTTGGCGATGGCGAACTGGACGAAGGCCAGATTTGGGAAGCCGTAATGTCCGCCGCCCATTATAAACTGGACAACATAATTGCTATCGTCGATTACAATAAAATTCAAGCAAAAGGGCCGGTACACGAGATTATGGGACTTGAACCTCTGCCGGCAAAATGGGGATCCTTTGGATGGCAAGTGATAGAAATAGATGGTCACGATATGGAGAACATCCTCGACGCCTTTTATTTGGCCAAAAATCGATATAATAACGGCAAACCGATTGTCATTATAGCCCATACAGTAAAGGGG
Organism: Fusobacteriaceae bacterium; assembly: GCA_031272775.1. Lineage (NCBI taxonomy): Bacteria > Fusobacteriati > Fusobacteriota > Fusobacteriia > Fusobacteriales > Fusobacteriaceae > Fusobacteriaceae bacterium. The sequence goes on from JAISTB010000027.1 coordinate 9,928, forward strand.
AAGGGTGTGTCTTTCATGGAGAATACTCCAGAATGGCATACACACGCCCCCAGCAAAGAACAGTTGGAAGCCGCGCTTGTCGAACTATCCGCATACGGAGATTATAGATGGAAGAATTGAGAGAAGTATTTGCTAGAGAATTGATCGAGTTGGGAAAAGAATTTCCCAATCTGTATGTCATTGATGCTGACCTCAAAACATCTACCCGGACTGTTTTATTTGAAGATGCCTATCCAAGGCGATTTATTCAGGCTGGAATTGCCGAACAAAATATGGTTGGCATTGCCGCTGGACTCGCTCTCGAGGGTAAAATTCCTATCGTATGTACTTTCGCCAACTTTCTAGCGTCAAGAGCTCTTGATCAGGTTTATACATCAGTCGCGTATCCAGGCATCAATGTCAAATTTGCCGGAGCTTATAGCGGCATTTTGACGGGCAAACTCGGGGCAACGCACCAAGCCATTGAAGATCTCGCAGTCATGAGGGGAATTCCGGGTTTGAGAATTGCCGCCCCCGCTGATAGTTGGGAATTACGATCGGTTATGCGTAAATCTGTCGAATATAATGGACCGGTCTATTTTCGTGTTGACAAAAACAAACCAGAACTGGAATTTACCATGGGCTTTCCTTTTGAATGGGGCAAAGGTCATGAAATTTTGCATGGAACCACGGCAACCTTAATCGGAACCGGCATCGCTTCCCGTTGGGCATTTGAAGCGGCAAGCGCTCTGCATGAAGAGGGAATAAATGTTCGTTTCTTGCACATGCCCTCGATCAAACCTTTTGATGATGAGTTGGTACTTAAAGCGGCAAAAGAAACAGGAATATTGATAACCATCGAAAACCACAGCATTATCGGTGGTCTTGGCGGCGCAGTATGCGAAGTGGCGTGCCGCGAGCAGCCAGCGAAGGTAGTGCGTTTGGGGGTCAAAGATATGTTTTGCGAAACCGGTTCGGACGTGGAATTGCAGGAAGAGTATAACCTTACAGCGAAGGATATCACAAAAACAGTTAAAAGTCTTTTAAAATGAATTTCGGAAAATCAACGGATTTATACTTGATTTAAGTGAGTCAATCCAGACCTTATTTATTGTGATGTTTCGATAGTCCATTTGCGCTATCATTTAATCCTCCGGCTTCCCCGGTCATTTGCTGATCGGGGAAGCTTTTTTCATCAAGACTAACGAAAAATTTTGAAAAAACCACAAGCCAAAATGGGGCAGTCAGTTTGATGGGCGACCCGGGGATTTGCTTAACTGATAGAAAATGACAACTTATTTTGCCTTATTGACGGCATCCTGAACTGCTTCCATGATCCCTTTACTTGTTATTGAAGCTCCAGCGATAACATCAACTTGATTGCTTTGAGCGGCAATAATGCGTTTTGGAATTTCCACGAGAGCTCTGTCGGCTATGCCAACAGTTTCGCTGTTGCTTACGACTTCGATTGCTCCTATTCTGCCGGAAGAATAGGTTATTTTTACGACTATTTCTCCGCCAATTCCAGTTCCTCTTCCGATGTATTCATCTTTTTGGGTATCGATCACTTGAACTACAGGTCTAAGGTCCACAGGTTTCTTTCCTGCCAGAGCACTGTCTGCCGGTGTATCATTTTTAGGCGTCGCTGCGTTTTTTCCGGCTTCGCGCCCTGTAAAAGCACATTCGCCCAAATTACCGCCGCCATTATAGATGTCTGTGTAAAAAGAGCCGAATTCACCTGCACTGTAAAGGTGGGGGATGGGATTACCCCAAACGTCTAAAACTTCGCATTTTGCATTCCGTTTAGCGCCACCTTGAGTATTTGTGAGGCTTGCCTGTAGCGGAAACGCATAATAAGGCGCTGTGGCAATCGGTTTCAGGTATTTAGAATCAACATGGAAATCCGGATCATAACCATCAGTGCAGTAATTATTGTAATCTTGCACAGTTTTTTCCAGTTTTTCTGCTGGGATACTCATTTTCTCCGCTAGCTCTTTTATTGTATTGGCTTTGATGACCCAGCCCTTCGCTAGTTCTTCCTTAAATCCGGAGCTCCAAGTGAAATAAGGAACTACACCGCTTGATCGTGCTGTTTCATCAAATATACACCAAGCGTTTTTCGGGACGAGGAGGCTGAAAAAGGTGCCGGATTTATTGACATGTCCGTGGCGGGGGGCCACGGTTTCACTCATAAAACGCGTTCCATCGGTTCCAACATTGATTGTATTGACACTTGTAAAACCTGTTGCAGAGCGAGATTTGACTGGGACAGTAAAATAATAGCCAGCCGCGACTTTCGTCTCTGGTACAATGAAATTTACATCTGGACCCGCGAGAGCGCTCATGTGCCAGAGATCAGCTCCAACGTCTATTGCCATTTTAACGCCATCACCAGTATTGTATCTCGCGGCTTTGGAAAAGGCGTTTTGAAGTTGAGCGTAATTTTCAAGCATTTCATCATTGTTTTCAAAACCGCCCATTGCCATGACGACGCCATTTTTTGCGCGAACATTGTAAGATTTGCCTTTGTTTTCAATTTTTACTCCGTGAACAATGCCGGTATTTTTATCTTGTATCAATCGGGACACAGGAGTGGAGTACCACACATCTATTTTATCAGCGCGGTCAACAACGTTTTTTCTTAAGAACTGCCAGAAAGATGAAGTCCACCAACCATCTATCGTATAACCTCCCATGCCCTTACCGCCAAACTCGGGAAATTCAATATAATCAAACCACACAAGTCTGGCGGGGTCAACTCCAAGTTTGATGAGCCAGTCTTTGTTTGCCATGAGGCCATCTACAATAAATTCAAGAACTTCGTCACTTTGGTTATTGTAATCCGATCTGAGCGCTTTATAGTAAGCAAGGGCGCTTTCCCTATCGGTCGGCGAAAGAATAAATTGACCGGCGTATTTTGTATTGCCACCTTCTTCTCCAAGCGGAGCCTTTTCCAAGATGAGAACTTTGGCGCCGAGATCAGCGGCAGTGATCGCCGTGACCGCACCAGCGCCTCCAAAACCAATAACAACCACATCATATTCGGCGTCCCATGGTAACGAACTTATAAAATTATCTTTGTTTGGAGCGGCGAAGGTGACAATCGCTAAGAATGTGAAAACAACCGATAACGTCCAGATGTTTTTAAAGATTTTGCAAATTTTCATACGACATCCCTCCTTGAAATAATGACTGCAAGATTCAAAGAAAAACCATAATTCCGCCAATAGCATATTACTATATATATGGCTTGATGTCAATATGGGCTTTTCGAAATTAGATTGAAAAAAAGTCATACGGTGAGTATCGAAAGTCGAATCATGATTGATAGAATGCACGCTTCATGATATAAAAAAAGGTTCAGTTCATCGTAGGGAAGCATTTTGTTGTGTATATTGAAAGGTGAAACGTCTTCAGAAAATTTCTTATCCAGCTGCGGCGGTGTGGCGACCACAGATAAATCCCCCTCAAAACGTAACCTTGAATCCCCGTAATAATTTTCCCCGACTGCGGCGCCGATTGAATCCTGATGGTTGACTGCTCAGTGGATGCCCGTCATCAAGTTGAAGGGCGCGATGGGCCCGTCGGAGCCGAAGCACAGCGGAATGCCATTTCTCAACATGGTTTTGTAGAGAGAGGCGTAAGAAGCGAGCTCCTCACCGACCTTTTCCGCAAGGCCCGAGGCGTTGTGCCGCAAGTTGTCCGGCTGCACAAGAACCGGAACGCGCCCTGCCACAAGCCTTCGCAGCTGATCGGGGAAGCTTTACGCCCATGCACAAAGCCGGATTTTACTTTCCAGCCGCCACATTCTCAATAATCCGTATAATCAGCGCCTTGGCCCGCTCCATGGCTTCCACGGTAATAAACTCATACTTCCCGTGATAGTTGTCGCCGCCGGTGAAGATATTGGGACAGGGCAGCCCCATATAGGAAAGCGTCGCCCCGTCTGTACCGCCGCGAATGGGTCGGATCAGGGGCGTTATCCCGACTTCTTCCATGGAGCGTTTGGCGAGCTCGACAATCTCCATGACGGGTTCGATTTTTTCCCGCATATTGAAGTAAGAATCCTTGAGTTCCAGCGTAATTTTCGCGTCTTTGTATTTTTGCGCCATATAGTTTACGGCCGCTGTGATCAGGGCCTTTTTTTCTTCGAATTTTGTCTTGTCATGATCCCGGATAATATAGCGGATTTGGGTATTTTCCACAGTCCCCGTGAATTTCATCATCAGGAAAAAGCCCTCGTAACCTTCGGTGTATTCGGGTCTTTGAGCGACAGGCAGCATGGCGTGGAGTTCCATGGCGATCATCATGGAATTGATCATCTTGTTTTTCGAGCGGCCCGGATGAATATCCCGTCCCACGATATCAATGACCGCCGAGGCCGCGTTGAAGTTTTCGTATTCAAGTTCGCCCGGCTCGCCGCCGTCCATGGTATAGGCGAATTGGCAACCGAAACCCGCCACGTCAAAGCGGTGGATGCCCGTCCCGATTTCCTCGTCGGGCGTAAAGGCGACCCGGACCTTGCCATGCTTGATTTCGGGATGTTCTTTCAGATATTTGACGGCCTCGATGATTTCCACGACCCCCGCCTTGTCGTCGGCCCCCAAAAGCGTAGTCCCGTCGGTGACAACAAGGGTCTGGCCTGATCTTTCGGGGAGTTTCGGGAAATCTTTGGGCGAGAGCACGATGTTTTCCTTTTCGTTGAGGACGACGTCCTTCCCGTCATAGTTTTCAATGACCCGGGGCTTGACGCCCAATCCGTTGAAGGTATGGACCGTATCCATATGGGCGATGAAACCGATGGTCGGAACGCCTTCGACGTTTCCTTCAAGAGTCCCTGTCACAAAACCGTTTTCGTCGACCTTTACCTCGGAAAGGCCTGTTTCCTTCAAGTCTGCGGCCAGTACCGCAGCCATCTCCAGCTGATATTTGGTGCTGGGGCAGGTTCCGCTTTCGGGGTCCGCCGGGGAATCAATCTTCACATAGCGCAAAAAGCGCTCCAGCAATTCTTTGTCGTAACTTGTGTTTTTCGTTGTCATCAGTCCTCCTGCATATAGTATACTAATATTGTATTTAATAATTCGATTGCTTAAAAATGGTATTTATCTCAGGCCGACCTGTTTCATTCCATCCAGGCGACGGCCGTCGCCACGGCGTATTCCTTCAAATGGGAGATCGTAACCTCGATCCGGATCCCGGGATAAAGCTCCGGTATGGGGCCGTGTAGCAAAACATAGGGCTTCCCCCGGCGGTCGTTCAGGATCTCGATGTCGTTCCAGCCGAATCCGCTGACGCCGGTTCCCAGCGCCTTGGCCACCGCTTCCTTCCCCGCGAATCTGCCCGCGTAGCCTTCATATTTCGTCTTCCGCGCTTCCATGACCGCAATCTCATTTTCCGTAAAGACACGCTTTTGAAAGCGCTCTTTCTGCACGGCCTTTTCGATGCGAGAGACCTCGATGATATCGTTTCCGATGCCGACAAGTTTCATTTTTCCTCCCTAGCCCTTGATCCCGTAGACGGCCCTGGCGTTTTCGTTGGTGATCCGCACGACGTCCTCATAGTCCATTTCCTTGATCCGGGCGATCTCTCGGGCCACGTATTCCGTGTACAGAGGCTCGTTGCGCTTCCCCCGGAAGGGAGCGGGCGTCAGAAAGGGGCAGTCCGTCTCGAGGACGAGCCGGTCAATCGGAGTCTTTTCGACGACTTCCCGCAGGTTTTTCGAATTGGGGAACGTGAGCACGCCGCCGATCCCGAAAGTAAAGTTTTTCAAGCGCGGGATTTCCGCGACGGAACCCGGGTAACAGTGCATGATGCCCCTTGTTTCCGGATAATCCGAAAGTACCCGGAGCGTATCCTCCATGGCTTCCCGGGTGTGGATCACGACAGGTTTTTTAACCTTTTCCGCGAGACTGAGCAGCTCCGCGAACACCTCCCGCTGGACTTCGGCGGGTTCCGTCATCCAGTGATAGTCGAGACCGATTTCTCCCAGAGCCACCACCTTCGGATGGGCGCAGAGTTTTTCAAGCTCCACTTCCCACTCATAGCAAAAGCCCGTGATGTCCGAGGGATGAATCCCCACGGCGGCGTAGACAAAGGGGTATTTTTCCGCAAGCCGGACGCTCTCCCGGGAGCTTTTCACATCGCAGCCAATGTTGACCACAAAGTCCATATTTTCTTTGATCCGCTCAAGCACTTCCGTCCGGTCCCGCCGGAACTCCCGCATGTCCAAATGGACATGGGTATCGGTCAATCCGCCCATATTATTCCTCCAAAAATGTTTTGAAATCATCCGCCCTGTAGAAATACTTCGTCTTGCAAAATTGGCAGACCACTTCCAGTTTTTCTTCTTTTTCCTCGCGGAAAATTTTGCGGAGTTCTTCTTTTCCGAGGGCCTCTATGCCTTTGAGGAAGCGCTCCCTGCTGCAATTGCAGCGGTATTCCGCCGTTTTTTCCTCGAGGATATCAAAATCCTCCACGCGCCTTTTCGGCTCGCTGCCCATATCATCGTAGAGGAGCTCCGCGATATCCCGGAGGGACATGCCGCCCTCAAGGAGTTCGGTAATCTCAAGGATCGCGTCAATTTTTTGTTCAAGCGCGGTAATAAAGCGCTCCTCCGCGCCCGGGAGCAGTTGCACGAGATAGCCGCCCGCCGTAAGAATCTTTCCTTCGGGCGAAAGATGCACGCTGACGCTGATGACGGTGGGCGTCTGTTCCGAAGTGAAGTAATAATAGGCGAGATCCTTGGCGATCCCGCCCGAGACGAGTTCCGATATGCCCACATAGGGCTCTTTGAGCCCGAGGTCTTTGATGACCCGGAGATAACCTTTCCCGATCAGGGCTGGAACATTGTACCTGCCGTCTTCCTGCCGGGGAAGATCGGCCCCGGGATCGGACACAAAACCCTTGACGGCCCCCGCGGCGTCGGCCGTTACGGTAATCGCCCGCAATGGTCCGTCGCTTTCGGTCTTTAAGGTCATGAGCTCGCTCCCTTTCAGATAGCTCGCCATCATAACGCCCGCCGTGAGCATCCGGCCGAAGGCGTCAAGTGTTGTGGGCGCGCATTCATGGATATCCTGCGCCCTTGTAATGATATCGCTCGTGTCACAGATCACAAATTTCGCGTTTTTGCTGATGCCTCTCAATAATTTTCCCAAGTGTTCCTCCAATCTTACGGAACCGCGTCGTAGACGACAAGTTCCTTGTATGTCTCATAACGGGGCTTACTCAGGATTTCCATCAGATCGAGGTTGTTCCGGATCCGCCCGTGTTTTCCGATCCAGGCGGACAGGGCGGCGATTTCCTTTTTCGTAAACCCGTAATAGGACAGGGTCGTTTCATTTGCGCGATTGATGTTGAAGCGTTTTTTCCGTACGGGCGTCCCTACCCTGAAGACCGCGGAAATTTTCTCATAGGCGGCGGGGCCGATCCCCTTGATCCGCTTCAATTCCATGACGGACTCAAAGCCTCCGGTGGTTTCCCGGTAGCTCACAATGCCGCGAACCGCGCTGATGGGGATTTTCTTCGCGCTCATCTCTTCTTTGGACGCCGTATTGAGGTCCATTTTTTCTTCTTTTCCCCTTTGGGGCTGCGTCTTCATATTCTTGCTTTCGATGATCTTGTAGGGCCCTTCCTGTCCGGGGGAAAGGGACGCGCAGATCCCCCACAGCAGCAGAACGCACAACATGCCTGTTTTTTGCGTTTTCATTTTTCGATTTCCTTGATGGCCTCGGCCGCGGTAATCGCGCGGGCATAGACGCCCAGAATATTTTCCATGGTGTTCGTATAGTGCTTCGGCGTGGAAGCGCTGACGGCGTCGGACACGACAAAGGTCAGATAACCGAGGTCGGCCAGATTGCGCACGGTGGTCTCAACGCACTGGTTGAGGTGAAAGCCCGTGACGAGAACGTTTTTGGTCCGCAGGTTTCTCAAAACCGTATCCAGATCGGAGCCCGTCACCGCGCCCGAGCAGGTCTTCGTAATGACGATCTCGCCCTCTTTGGGCGCCGTTTCCGGTATCCATTGGCCCCAGTAACTGCCCTTGGGAACGAGAAATCCCGAAAGCCGGTGGGCGAAGGACGTCTCCCGGGCGTCGTTGGAGCGGGATTCGATTTTCACATGGATCGCCGTCATGCCGAGCCTGCGGAAAGCGTCGAGCAAAAGGGCGGCCTGGCGCACCGCCGCGTTCAATTCTTCGTCGTAGGCTTTGAGGGCTTCCCGCGCTTCGGTCTCGTCAAAGCCTTTTTCAATCGCGCCGTGCAGGATGTGCTCTCCGGTCGCTAGACGCTGCATGTCGATCAAGAGCAGAACCGTATCGTCTTTTTGGAAAGAAACGGGGGGAAAGGGTTTGCTTTTCGGAATCAAATCCGTAAGGGTAATTGCCATAAATTCACTCCTTTATTGTTTATCGGTCGGTTATGTCGCCGGGATTCGGCCGCCTACGCGCCGGGGTACAGGGAGCAGGCCACAAAGTGCCCGTTTCCCTGATCCGTCAGTTTCTGCTCTTCCTTGCATCGGTCGCAGGCATGGTCACAGCGGGGCGCGAAGCGGCAGCCCGGTTTGGGGTCTATGGGATTGGAAACCTCGCCACGGATCACTTGCCTACTCATTTTGACGTCGAGGCTGGGGATCGGGATCGAGGCCAGAAGCGCCTTGGAGTAGGGATGAAGGGGATTTTTGAACAATTCCTTTGTCGTGCATTTTTCAATGCACTGCCCCATGTACATGACGGCGATTTCTTTGGAAATATGCTTGACTACGCTCAAATCATGGGTGATGAAAAGATAGGTCAGGCCCAGGCCGTCTTGCAGATCCATGAGCAAATTGAGAATCTGCGCCTGAATGGAGGCGTCAAGGGCGCTGACCGGCTCGTCGCAGACGACAAATTTCGGGTTGATGGCGAGAGCCCTAGCCACGCCGATCCGTTGTCGCCGGCCCCCGTCCAGTTCATGGGGATAGCTGTTGGCGAAACGCCGGGCCAAGCCCACCATATCCATGAGACGATATATCCGCTCCGCCATCTCCTGATGGGCGGCGTAGACATGATTGACCACGAGGGGCTCGGAGATCAGTTCAAATACCGACATCCGCGGATTCAGACTCGAATAGGAATCCTGAAAAATCATCTGCATTTCCCTGTGGAGATCCTTTCTTTCCTGCTTCGTAAAGCTGAGGATATCCTTTCCCTCGAAAAAGACCTTTCCCGCCGTGGGTTCCAGAAGCCGGATGACAAGGCGGCCCAAGGTCGATTTGCCGCAGCTGCTTTCGCCGACGAGCCCGAGATTCCTCCCCGGATAGATTTCAAGATTGATGTCGTCGACCGCGTGCAAGACGCCGTCGTTGACTTTGAAGTATTTTTTGAGATGTTCCGTTCTGATCAATGGCGCCATATCAATCCTTTTCTTCCATGAATTCTTTTTGTGAGAACAAATGGCAGCAAATTTTGTGCCCCTTTTCCTCCCAGACGGCGGGCGTCGTCGTTTCGCAAATTTTTCGGCTGTGCTTGCAGCGCGGGTGGAATTTGCAGCCCTCGGGCAAATCCGTGGGATTGGGCATCAGGCCCTCTATGGGGGAAAGTCTTGCGGTTTCCACCTCAAGGTTGGGAATGGAGCCGAACAGACCCACGGTATAGGGATGATGGTTTTCCCCTTTGAAAATATCCGCGGCGGCGCCTTGTTCGATGATCTCGCCGGCGTACATGACGGCGACCTTGTCGCAGGTCTGGGCGACGACGCCCAAATCATGCGTGATCATAATCATCGAGGTCCCCATTTTTTCTTTGAGCTCGTTAATCATGGCCAGAACCTGAGCTTGTATCGTCACGTCGAGAGCCGTCGTGGGCTCATCGGCAATGATCAGCTCGGGATTACAGGCCAGCGCGATGGCGATCACGACCCTTTGCTTCATGCCCCCGGAAAACTGGTGGGGATATTCCGATTTTCGGACCGGCGGTATGCCCACGAGGGAAAGGAGTTCGTCCACCCGTGCTTCCAGGTCTTTTTTCCCTTTGCGGTCCAGATTGTGAATCTCCAGCGACTCCATAATCTGATTGCCGACCAGTTTGACGGGATTCAGGCTCGTCATGGGGTCTTGAAAGACCATGGCGATGGATCCTCCCCGGATCGCGCGCATTTCCTTTTCGCTTTTTTTCAATAAATCGTCGCCTTTGAAGCGAATTTCCCCCTCGAGGATCCGTCCGGTCCTCTCGGGAAGCAGGCGCAGAATGGAGAGCGCGCACGTGGTTTTTCCCGCCCCCGTCTCGCCCACGAGTCCGATGGTCTCGCCGGAATTCACGGAAAAACTGATTCCGTTTACGGCGCAAACCGGTTTTTGGTCCGTCTTGTAGATGACCCTGAGATTTTTCACTTCCAGTAAATTTGCCGTTTCCCGGCTCATAACGGTATTCTCCTTCACGCTTCGGGTCACCTAATCCTTCAATCTGGGATCGAGGGCGTCCCGTAAGCCGTCGCCCATGAGGTTGAGCGCCATACAGCACAGTACGATGGCCATTCCCGGGAAGATCACGAGTCTCGGACAATTCATCATGTAATCCTTGCCCTCGCTGAGCATGGCTCCCCATTCGGGCTTCGGCGGCTGTATGCCCATGCCCACGTAACTCAACGCCGCCGCCCAGATGATTCTCGTGCCCACGGACATTGTCGCCTGGACAATGATCGTACCGATGGCGTTGGGCAGCACGTGCTTTGTCACGATGTACCAGTCCGACGAGCCGCAGCAGCGGGCCGCCTCCACAAAATCGCTCTCGACCATGGTCAGGATCGAGGAGCGGATAATCCGGACATATATGGGAATGGATCCGATGACAAGCGCCAGCAGCAGGTTGCCGAGACCGGGTCCCAGGGCCGCCACAATGGCCAAGGCCAGCAGCATAAAAGGGATGCAGAGTATCGTATCCATGACGGACATGATGATCGTATCCACTTTTCCCCGGTAGAGACCCGCCACGGCGGCGAGGATGCTCCCGAGAGCGACGCCCACGACGACGCTGACGATCCCCATCAGGAGCGAATACCGCGTCGCGTGGACAATTCTCGCGAAAATGTCGCGTCCATAGGTGTCCGTGCCGAAAATGTGCTGCCAGCTCATGGGCGCCATGCGGTTCATGATATTTTGCTCGTAGACGAGGGCCCTGGGGGCGATGACGTCGGCAAATATGGTGAAAATCACAAAAACGCCGAACAGCGCCATACCGAACAGCGCGGATTTGTTCCGCTTGAAGCGTCTCCAGGTGTCGGCGTTCAGATAGGAATTTCGTTTTTTGTAAATGACAGGCGCCTCAGGATGTGAGGCCCCGTCGCCGCTTGTTATGGGCATGACCCTTTCCTCCGGAATCAATTTTTCTTCCCCCGGTATCTCGCCCGGATCCGCGGATCGATAAAGGCGTAGAGAATATCCACCAGCAAAAGCACCAGCATATAGCAGATGCAGAAGATGACGGCGCAGCCGGTAACCATGGGGACGTCCTTGTGGTTAATGGAATCGAGAATCAGCATCCCGACGCCGTTTATTGAAAAAACCCGCTCGACCACAATGGCGCCGCCCAGGATGAAGCCGAAATCGACGCCGATCATGGTGATCACCGGAAGCAAGGCGTTGGTCAGCGCGTGGCTGATGACGACCTTTGTCTCGATCTGCCCCTTGCTCCTGGCCATCCGGATATAGTCCTGCCGGATGACTTCGAGCATGGACGTCCGCGTCAGGCGCATGGTCCGCGCGCTCTGGGGAATCGCCTGCGTAAAGGCGGGGAGAATGAAATGAATGATGGTCCCCGCGCCGTAAGACGGCAACAGGCGCAGTTTCAGCGCGAAAATCAGGATCAGCATGAGTCCCAGCCAAAAGGCCGGGATGCACGCGAAAAACATGGCGGTAACGACGCCTGCCGTATCGAGAATACTGTACTGCTTGACGGCGCTGACAACGCCGATGGGGAGCGAAATGGCCACGCCGATGGCCATGGAATACACGGCCAGAACGGCCGTCGTCGGAAAGCGGACCAGAACTTCCGTAAAAACCGGTCGGTTTGTGACGTAACTTCTCCCCATATTTCCCTGGATCAGCTGAATCAGATAGCGGAAATAACGAAAAATAAAGGGAACGTCATATCCGAGTTCATGATTCAGCTGCTCGATCTGCTCCGGCGTGGCGTCCTGCCCCAATATGGTCATGGCGGGAGAGCCGGGGGTGAGATTCATCAGAAAAAACACAATGAAAACCACCACCAGCAGCGTGGGAATAATGGCGAAGAGTTTTTTCAGCACATACCTGGTCATTGCTTAATCCGCCCATTTGAAATGATAATATTTGTCGTACTGGGAAAGTCCCTTGTCAATGGTCAGTTCTTTGGAATAGGCCCGCGTGGATTTGCCGACGAAAAGCGGCACGTTGACCACGACGCTGTCCCAATATTTGCCGGCTTCCAGATAGGCCGCCTTTCTGGCTTCGGGATCCACCACGGATTTGGCCGCGAGGATCAGGGCGTCGAGCTTTTCGTCCTTATAGCGGGCGTAATTGCCGGACATGCCGTATTTGCTTGAAAGGGAATTGCTGAAGGAAATATCGCAGTCTTTGCCGCCGTAGTTGTTGAAGCTCACGGCCAGGACATAGTCGCCCCTGCCGCAGACCGCGTCTACGAAAGCGCTGTTTTCCATCTGCCGGATATCGGCCGTGAGCCCGATCTTGGACAAATCCGCCTGCAGCTTCGTGGCGACTTTGATGTAGGGCTCAAAGTTCAGCGTGGCAATCGTTACGCTCTGCCCTTTCTTCCCCAGTTCCTCAATTTCTTTGGCGGCTTCTTCGGGATTGTAGGACCAGGGCCAGAAGCCTGTTCCGGGGAATCCCGCGAAGTCAGGCCCGCCGGGAGAATCGACGATGGTGCCGTTTTTGGCGTCTTCCAAAGCGACAATCAGCATTTCCTCGCGGTTGATGCCCTTGGCCACGGCCTGGCGGACACGGACGTCGGAGAAGAGCTCATTTTCCGTATTGAAGACCACATAGTTGAAGCGGTTGGAATTGGCGTACTCCAGCGTCAGCTTCGGCGAGGATTCTATGGCCTGGGTGCTGTTGAAGGGAATATCGCCTAGGTAAAGGTGCAATTCCCCTGTCTGCAGCGCGATCACGGCGGCATTGACGTCGGTAATGACTTTCAGCCTGATTTTTTTGATGTTCGGCGCGCCGTTCCAATAGTCCTCGAAGGCCTCGAAACGCAGATAGTCCCCGGGAACCCATTCGACGAGCTTGTAGGGGCCGCTGCCCATGACTTTGTCGGGGGCCGTGCCGTAGTCTTTGCCCGCGGCCGTCGTAAACTTCTCCTGAAGGATAAATACATAGGTCAGATACTCAATCAGCGCCACATTGGCGTTTTTCAGCACAAATTTGAACGTGTAGTCATCGCTGACTTCCACGTGATCCACGTCGGCAAGGGCCGTCGTCTGCACGCCCGAGGAGACTTTCGCCCGCTCCACGGTGTACTTCACGTCGGACGCTTTGACTTCGGTTCCGTCCCACCATTTGATGCCTTTGCGCAGGGTCACCGCGCATTCCGTGGCGTCGTCGGACATTTTGTAGCTTTCCGCCATGTTCGGGATGTAGTTGCCGTCGCCGTCTTTGGCGATCAGAGTGTCATAGGTTTGCAGGTTGAGCCCGGTTCTCGCGTAAATCGTCGAGTGGTTCATGCTGTCGGCGGTACTGGGGAGGCTCGGAAGGGCCACGACCATTTCACGGTCGGCGTTATTCTTCGCGGGAGTCTCTTCTTTTTTTGCGGCAGCCGGCTTTTCGGTTTTCGCGGTATCCGAGCCGCAGGATGAAAGCGTGAAAAGCAGAGCGGCGGCGAGTGTCAGGGTAATCAAGAACTTCCTCATTGGGTTTCCTCCAGATTGATTTGTTGGGATAAGGATGAATTAAGGTAAATTTGTTTTATTTTAATTCTTTTTTCACAATTTTGCAAGCAATTTACAAATTCGACGGAAAAAAACGTTTACAGATCTGTTTTAATACAATATGTTCTGAATATAACCGCAATCATATAAAATTATACAAAATGTCCATTTTATTGGTCTTTATTCGAACCCTCTTGTCGATCCCGTCGCCGCTTTCCATTGCCGCAATTTTTCCAATTTTTCCGCGAGCCGCTCGTCCAATTCCCGGATATAGAGGGCCGGCTCCTTGGGATTGATGAGCCTTTTCACGACGTCCCGACCGCCGCTGTCTTTCGTGATCAATTTTGTGACCGCGCCGCCGCCCAGACCCACCGTGACTTGGTTTTCCTCGATCATTTCCACGTTGAAACGAGATTCGAGGCCTTCTTTGGCATAACCGACATTTTCCCCCCATTCCATGAGGTTCTTCTGCCGGTAGAGATAATAGGGCATCAAATCCATCTCTGCCGTCAGGCGCGCGATTTCATCGGAAATTCGGTCTTTATCGAGGGGGATCCGCCCCTTTTCCCCGAAAAAGAGCCGCGAGTGGCGCTTGAAAGCCAGCGAGTGAATCGTGAGATTGTCGGGATCGTATTTTTTGAGCTCTTTCAGCGTAAAAAGCACCTGTTCCGTGGTCTCGCCGGGAAGCCCGATGATGATATCCATGTTGAGCAGAAAGCCCAGCGCCTTGGCCGCTTCGTACATTTGATCAAAATGACGCCGGTCAAAGGGACGGTTGATCCGCCGGAGCGTCTCCTCATTGAAGCTCTGGGGATTGAGGCTGATCCGCCTGACGCCGCGGACCTTCATCAGGGCAAGTTTTTCCCGGGTCAGACTGTCTTCCCGGCCCGCCTCAAACGTATACTCCAGCAAATTTTCCAGGGGAACGGATTTTTCGATTTGGCCCAGCAGGGCCTCAAGATCGCTCTCCTCAAGGATGCTCGGCGTCCCGCCGCCGATGTAGAGCGATTCCAGCGTAAAATGATGTTTTTTCAAAAAAGCGCCCGCGGCGTCGATTTCCCTGTGCAGGGATTCGAGAAAATCCCGGTAGTAGCGCCCGACGCCTCCGCCGATTTCATAGGAGGCGAAGGAACAATAGACGCAGCGGGTCCGGCAATAGGGGATTCCGATATACATGTTGACGGCGTCCCGGTTCAGAAGCGCCAGTTCCCTTTTGAGGACCTGATGCAGGAGGTCCGTCTTTTCCGGACTGACGTCGTAGAACGCGCGAAAAATTTCCCGGGTTTCTGAAAAAGTAAAGCCTTTTTCCCAATACCGCCGGAGGACCTTTGTGGGCCTGACGCCCATGAGACTTCCCCAGGACAGACTTTTTCCGTAAAGCCTGAGCAAGAGGGTCTTGACCATGGCGGTCTTTTGCTCATCGGCCGGGTCGCCGAGGGCCCGCCAGGAATAAGCCGCTTCCCTGCCGCCGGCCCTTAGCCCGACCCGGATTTCTCCGTCCCTTTCTTCCGTCGTAACCTGCAATACCGCCGTCAGCGCCTCGGGGACGAGTACCCGGGCGAATTCCTCCACGCTTCTGGGGTTTAAGGCAAAATCCGCGTGTATTTCCATCATTCAAGGCATCCTTTTTTTGTACTGAATTTCGTCGATTTTTCCCGTCTTATAGAGCGCTTCAAGAGATTTCCGCATGGAAACCATCCCGTTCTTCTGCCCGCTCTCCAAAAGAGAGGGAATCTGGTTTGTCCGGCCTTGCAGGATATAACTGGCGACGGCCGGCGTGTTTCTGAGAATTTCACAGGCGAGGACAGGGCTTCCCGAAACGCCCGGGATTAACTGTTGATTGACGACGGCTTTCAGCACGGACGCCACTTGCAGGCGAATCTGGCTTTGCTTTTCTTTCGGGAAAACGTCAATAATCCGATCCACGGCCTCAACGGCCCCCGTCGTATGGAGCGTCCCCAGAACGAGATGCCCGGTCTCCGCCACGGTGATGGCGGCTTCGATACTCTCCAAATCGCGCATTTCCCCGACGAGAATGACGTCCGGGTCCTGTCGCAGGGCCGATCGCAACGCCGCCTGGAACGACGCCGTGTCCCGTCCGATTTCCCGCTGCCGGATCAGGGATTTGTCCCCGTTGAAGACATATTCGACGGGATCCTCAATCGTGATGATATTGAGGGCCCGCGTGTGGTTCAAGGTCTCGACCAGGGCCGCCAGCGTGGTGCTCTTGCCGCTTCCCGTTGCGCCGGTTACGAGGACGAGGCCGCTTTCGAGCGCGAGAAGTTCTTCCGCCGCCCCGGGCAGCCCCAGTTCCGCCATAGGCGGGATAAACTTCCGGATGATCCGGATCGATACGGCAAAGGTTTCCATTTGCCGGTGGATATTGACCCGATAGCGGTTTTGCACGGGGTCTTTCCAGGCAAAGTCCCTTTCCCTCAAGTCGTCCGGAAGAGGGCCTTCACCCCCCGGGAGCAATTCCGCAAGGATGTCTTCGAGGTCGCGGGCCTCAAGTCTGTGGTTTCCTTCCCGCAGCAATTGGCCGTTTACCCGGAATACCGGAATTTCCCCCTGCACGAGATGCAGATCCGACGCGCCCAGGGCCCTGCCCTTTGCCAGAAGTTCAGCCAGTTTCATGTTCGTTCCCCCTTCCCGGACAAATTCCGGATTTTTGAACTGACCTTATTATAGCACATTTTCAACCCTCAGGCAATAAAACATGCGATACCCTCAACAAATCGTTGACAAGATCACAAAAATGTAGTATTATTGCACTTATCAAACAGTCTGTATAACACGAAGGAGGATCAAAATCATGTCAAAACCTGCACTGATGTTTCTTTACTTTACGATTACGGTGGGATTCTTCGCGATCGGGGACCTTTGCGGCGTGATCACGAAAGCCAAGCTTTCATCCGTATTTGTGGCAATGGCGCTTTTCCTGATTTCTTTCATGGCAAAATTCATCCCGGCGGATATGATCAAACAGGCCGGACTTACCGATGCCGCGGCCTGGAGCTCTCCGCTGATCATCTTTCACATGGGGACCATGATCAACGTGAAGGAATTGATCAATGAATGGCGAACCGTGGTTATGTCCGTCATCTCCATGCTTGTGGCGGTAATCGCCGTTTTTGCCGTGGCGCCCATTGTCGGAAAAGACGCGGCCATCGTCTCCATCCCGATCATCAACGGCGGGATCATCGCGACCCAGATCATGACGAAGGGCGCAATGGATCACGGACTGACTGTGATCGCCGCGCTGGGGACCCTCGTTTACGCCGTTCAGAAATTTGTGGGTACGCCGCCCGCTTCCTATTTCGGCATGAAGGAAGGCCAGAAAATCCTGACGGCCTACCGGGAAGGCAAGATCAAGGCCGAACAGGACAAAAAAGAAGAAGTGAAGGCCGAACCGAAAAACACCTTCGCGAAAAAATACGACAAATACTTTACCACATTTGTATGTATCGCGATCTCGGGTATCGTCGCCATCCTGACTCGGGTCATCCAGGACAAGACCGGTCTCAACGCCAGTATTTCTGCGCTGATCTTTGGAACCCTGGCCTCCTACGTCGGCATCGTGCCCAACGCGATTATGGACAAGGCGAAAGTTTCGGGCTTCCTGTCCTTCGCGGTATTCGCGAGCCTCATTCCCTCGCTGGCCAACATCAAATTCGCGGACCTCAAGACGCTGGGCTTCCAGATCGTCATCATCTTCGCGGCCTTTGTGATCGGCATCTTCATTTTCTGCTATCTGTTGCCGACCTGGAAAATCGTCGGTTCCCGGGATCTCGCCATGGGAATTTCCATGGCCCAGCTTTTGGGCTTCCCGGCGACCTTCCTGATTTCCAACGAAATCGCCGTGGCCCTGACCGATGACGAAGAGGAGAAAAAAGTGATCCTGAAGCGGATCATTCCGGCTTATGTGGTGGCGGGACTCGCTTCGGTGACGACGCTTTCCATCGTGACCGCGGGAATCTTCGTGGGCTTCTTCAACTAGGGAAATGACGCGGCCTGCGCCGCGAAGGGGGTAATATCGTGTTCACATTTGACAATACCATCTATCCGTACCCGTCCCGCAGAAACGTCGTACACGCGAAAAACGGGCTAGTGGCCACCGGTTCTCCGCTGGCCGCCCAGGCGGGGCTGGAAATCCTGAAAAAAGGGGGAAACGCCATTGACGCCGCCGTCGCTACGGCCGCGGCCCTCACCGTCGTCGAACCGACCAGCAACGGCATCGGGGGAGACGCCTTTGCCATTTTCAACATCAAAGACAAAATCTACGGCCTCAATTCCAGCGGACCCTCGCCGAAGCTCCTTGAGGCGCAAAAACTTTGGGATAAAGGGCTTAAAACCATGCCGCAGTACGGACTCATTCCGGTCAACGTGCCGGGCGTCCCCAAGGCCTGGGCCGAACTCGTGAAAAAATTCGGCAAACTGAAGCTTTCGGAAGTCGTGGCGCCAGCGGTAAAACTGGCCCGGGAAGGCTACGCCGTTCCCGTGAATGTGGGAAAACTCTGGAAAAAAGCCGTTCCCAACTACAAGAAGGAGCTGGAAAAAGCGGAGGAATTCAAGCACTGGTTTGAGACATTCGCCCCCGAAGGCAAAGCGCCTGAGATCGGCGACGTCGTACGGCTGCCGGATCACGCCGATACCATCGAGAAAATCGGAGCGACGGACGCCGACGCCTTTTACCGGGGGGAATACGCCGACAAGATTGACGCTTTCTTCAAAAAATACGGCGCTTATCTGCGAAAGGAAGACCTGGAGGCCTATGAGGCCGAATGGGTCGAACCCATCAAGACCACCTACCACGGTTACGACGTGTACGAAATCCCGCCCAACGGCCACGGAATCAGCGTTCTCATGACGCTCAACATCTTAGAGCCCTACCATTTTGAGGCGAGGGAAACGATTCAGGCTTACCACACGATGATCGAAGCGATGAAACTGGCCTTTGTGGATGTGCAAAAATACGTCACGGATCCCCGTTACATGAAAGTGACGGTGGAACAGCTGCTCTCGCGGGCTTATGCCGACGAGCGGCGGAAACTGATCGGAGATAAAGCCGTTCTGCCGACGCCGGGCGATCCCATCGGCGGAGGGACCGTATATCTCGCCACGGCCGACAGCGAAGGCAACATGGTTTCCTATATTCAGAGCAATTACTACGGCTTCGGCTCGGGAATTGTCATTCCCGGGACGGGAATTTCCCTTCACGACCGGGGCTACAACTTCAATCTCGATCCCGACAGTCCCAATTGCGCGGGTCCCGCCAAGAAACCCTATCATACGATTATCCCGGGCTTTCTCGCCAAAGACGGCAAGCCCGTCGGGCCCTTCGGCGTTATGGGCGGATTTATGCAACCCCAGGGGCATGTGCAGGTCGTGACAAACACAATCGATTTCCTGATGAATCCGCAGGCCGCACTGGACGCCTGGCGCTGGCAGTGGATCGGGGCGAAGAACATCGAGCTGGAGCACGGCGTAGACGAGCACATCGCCTATGCCCTCACGGCCAAAGGGCACGACATCAAGGTTGTCCATGACACGATCTCCATGGGCCGGGGCGAAATCATCTGGAAAATGGAAAACGGCGTCTATGCCGCCGGTACGGAACCCCGCACAGACGGGCATATCGCGTTGTATTGAGCAATTCAAACCCGCACGCTTCAAAAGCTCCCTTGCCGAAAGGGGGCTTTTGTCGCGGGTTATATGAGCGAATCACAAGTTTTTATTGCTATTTCAGGAAAACTGTGCTATGATAACGTGAGGAGATTGATATCATATAGCGCCGGATCTCCCGGTTGACCAAACAGCCGGACGAGATGACGAGGACTGGAATGATCGAAGCTTTCGGCGGGTATTCCAGAGGTGGTTACAACCGTTACCGACAAAACGGGGGAGCGATCCCCCGGACAAAGCAGTAACCGTAACAAATCTCCCGACACGGGAAAAAAGGAAAAAACGCGGTTGGCGCCGTTTTTCTCTTTGCTCTCCCGAAAAAATGTTCAGAGGAGGTTTTTATTATGTGCGGAATTATCGGTTACGCGGGTGGCGCCGACAAGGCGGTGGAAGTGATCCTCGAGGGGCTGACAAAGCTGGAATACCGCGGTTATGACTCGGCGGGGATCGCGATTATCGAAAACGGAAAGCTCTTTGTGGAAAAAAAGAGCGGCAGGCTGGAAAATCTCAAAAGCGTCATGACGACGGACAAGGCGTCCCATCTGGGCATAGGGCACACGCGCTGGGCGACCCATGGCGTCCCGACGGACATCAACGCCCATCCCCACATGAGCTGGAATCACAAAGTAGCCGTTGTCCATAACGGCATCATTGAAAACTACGCGACATTGAAAGAACAGCTGAAGGCGGAAGGCGTCGGATTCACCTCGGATACGGATACGGAAGTGATCGCCCATCTCTACGCCAAGCTCTTTGACGGGGATCCCGTCTCCACCATGGTCGCTCTGAAAAAGAAGATCCGGGGAACGTACGCCCTGGGGATCGTCAACAGCGACGACCCCGAGCGGATTGTCTGCGCCCGGAAGGAAGGGCCGCTGATCATCGGCATCAGCGAAGGGAAAAATTTCATCGCCTCCGATGTGCCCGCGATCCTGAAGTATACCCGGGATGTGATCTTTCTCGACGACGACGAGATCGCGATCGTTGAAAAGGACAAAGTTTCGGTCTATGACGCGGAGGGAAAGCCCCTCGTCAAGAAAATCCAAAAAATCGAGTGGGATATGGACCAGGCGTCCAAAGCCGGCTATCCCCACTTTATGCTGAAAGAGATCGAGGAGGAGCCCGCCGTCGTGGAAAAGACCCTCGGCATCTACGTCAACCCCAAGGGAGACGTGGATTTCGGCGAAACTTTCAGTAAGATTGATTTTGAAAAAATCGAACAAATCGATATTGTCGCCTGTGGAACCGCCTATTACGCGGGATTGCAGGGCGAATACTTTTTGAAGAAAAACGCGGGCCTGAAGGCTTCGGTGGAAATCGCGTCGGAATTCCGCTACAGCGACCCCTTTGTTGATGAGAAGCACCTTGTGATCTTTATCAGCCAGTCGGGGGAGACGCTGGATTCCATTATGGCCCTCAAAACGGCCCGGGAAAAAGGCGCGAAAACCCTTGCCATCGCCAATGTCCTGGGTTCCACCATTACCCGGGAAGCGGACATGGCCCTCTACACGCTGGCGGGACCGGAGATTTCCGTCGCCTCCACAAAGGCCTACATTGCCCAGGTGACCATGCTTTATCTGCTGTCCCTCTATGTGGGACTCCGGAGAAAGACCCTCAGCAGGGAGCGCTATGACCAAATGCTGGACAAGATTTACGTCTTGAGTGAAATGATCGGCAACGTATTTTTCCAGAAGGAAAAGATAAAGAATCTGGCCGCCGAAATCAAGGACAAGGCCCACGCCTTTTACATCGGCCGCGGCATCGACGAGAAAATCGCCCGGGAAGGTTCGCTCAAAATGAAGGAAATCAGCTATGTCCACGCGGAATCCTTCCCCGGAGGGGAGCTCAAACACGGGACCATCGCCCTGATCGAAGAGGGAACCCCTGTGGTCGTCATCGCGACCCAGCGGGACATGCTGGAGAAAATGATTTCCAACGCGCGGGAAGTCAAGGCGAGAGGCGCTTTTGTGATTGTCCTCACGAAAAAAAGTTATAAAGAAATGGAAGAAGTGGCGGACCGGATCGTCTATATCGACGATATCGACGATATGCTGGCGCCGCTGCTCGCTGTCGTACCGCTCCAGCTGCTCGCCTATTACACGGCCTGCGCCCGGGGACTCGATGTGGATAAACCGCGGAACCTTGCTAAATCAGTGACTGTGGAGTAAGTAAGATGAGCAATTTTGTCAAAAAAAGTCTTGACAATTATTCCCAAGGGTGATATAGTATTAATAGGATATTTGTAATGATTACAAATTGACAAAATTGATCTTAGGAGGAATATGATGGCTAAATATGTTTGTTCAATCTGCGGATACGTACACGAAGGCGACGCGGCCCCCGAGGCTTGTCCCCAGTGTAAGGCGCCCGCTTCAAAATTTACATTACAAGGTGAAGGTATGTCTTGGGCCTGCGAACATGTCGTAGGCGTTGCGCAAGGCGTTTCGCAGGATATCCTCGATGATCTGCGGATGAATTTCAACGGAGAATGCGCCGAAGTCGGCATGTATCTGGCCATGTCCAGAGTCGCCTACCGGGAAGGATATCCGGAAATCGGGATGTACTGGGAGACAGCCGCTTATGAAGAAGCCAACCACGCTTCCCGCTTTGCGGAACTTCTGGGCGAAGTCGTAACGGATTCCACGAAAAAGAACCTCGAACTGCGGGTCGCGGCTGAAAACGGCGCTACAGCCGGAAAGTTCGACCTGGCCAAACGGGCCAAAGCCGCCAATCTTGACGCCATCCATGACACCGTTCATGAAATGGCCAAGGATGAGGCGAGACACGGCCGGGCTTTCGCGGGCTTACTGGAAAGATATTTCGGAAAGAAATAAAGCACACAATAAAACCGCTCGCTGTCGGAAGGCAGGGGCGGTTTTTTCTTTTGCCCGGAAAGGCTCATTCTTTCTAGGCCTGTGCGAGATCGGGAATCGGGTCCGTCTCGTGCTCCTTTTCCCATCTGGCGCGTTGGGCGAGGATCAGGGCGATGATTTCATTGTAATCTTCTTTTGGCAGAAGAGTCCCAAAACCAATATCTTCATCGTCGTATACAATGTGTATTGCTCTGAGATTATCTGAATTATCAAAATAATCTAGCCGCCAACTAAACAAGACAAAGGGATTTATATCTTGCCTACGAAAATACCTTGGGAACAATTTCGATTCAAGACAGACAATTTTGTCCCGTTCATATTCTTTATAATAAAAATGCATCTTTTCATTATTGGGAATACTAATGGTTTCATATCGCAGGAAAAAAGGAAACGGATATCGTGTTATAGTTATTTTTTCGCCTTTTATGACCATTCTTTCGAATGCATTTTCGGAAAATCTGTCGCAAAGATACAATGTTATAAATATTATTACCGTTATAATGCTATGAAAAAATACAAAAATGACAAACCACAAAATAAGCATCATTGAGAGAGGATAATATATATTCCAATTGTACACATTAAGTGTTATGCTATCTTCATTTTTAATTATTCGGATGTTTTTTTCCATGTCGTCATCTTCTTATTTTCCAGATTGAACAGGGGTTTTAAAATTTAATGAGCTGAGATTGCAAATCCCCCAGCGTATGATTCAGACAATACATAATAAGCTGTTTTTTCTTTTGTGTTAAAGATCAAAGCCGCGTCTATTGTTTTTGTCATGTTTATGCCGACTTCTATATTCTGCTTATTGTGAAGTCGAGTCAACTGTGTGGGCTTCCGGACCTTCCGGTTCGGGCGCAATCACGTCTTCCGGATGCTCTTTGTCCCATTTGGCGCGTTGGGCCAGGATCAAGGCAAGGATTTCGTCGTAGTCTTCTTTGACCATTAAGACACCAAAGGCATACTCTTTGCCGTCAACATTGAAATGCATTCCTTTAATTTGACTTGGTTGAAAGATGCAACGAGGCCATACCCTCTTTTCAAGGCGAGAAAAAATACTTGGAAATAGCCAGTCCAAAAAACGAAACTCATATTCTCGGTCTGAATTTTTCCATTGATAAACATTATTAAACCATAGTTTAAGAGATTGGTTATTGTTCAGAACGGTTTTTCGGAATTGCTTCTCAAAAATTGGATCTTGCAAGCTCAAAATTATTTTGTTATCAGTCAAGATCAGTTTTTCACACGCAAGATATGATAATCTTGATATTACGGATAAAATAAAGAGGCCGGTTAACACGAATAGGATAAAGATCTTTCCGATAGTGGTATTTGAAATTTTTGGGAAAAGCCGTAAACCAAAGAACGCCACAAACAAGCATGCTATCGAGATAAATGGCATTGAACCGTTTTCATCATTGTTATACGTAACAACGGTTTCATCTCCGATGGTGCAAATATCGCAATTTTCCCCCGCAATATAGCGAAGGTTTTTCTCTTTAAGTAGTTGTTTTATCAGCGATACTGCTTTTTCTGCTGTTTTAAAGTCAAGAAAACATCCCCAATGGATTATTTCCGGCTTTGGGCTGATATTAAAACCGTCGAAAACTCCGTAATCTAAGGTTTCAATTTTGAGTTTTCTCAATCTTGTATAGTTATACCTTGTGTGTTTTTTCAAACAGCTGGCTGTGCTTGGATCTCGGACGTATATTTTTTTAATATCTTGTAAAGAGAAATGCCGTTCATATTGTATCTTCTCGCGACGTTTGTATTGCACTTTGACTTTTGTTCCATCGATTTCCATGGTTTCGTTTTGAAAAAGATGTCTGCTGATAGAGTAGAAATACAAGAGAATCGCTATCACAACTGAGTAGGCAAAAGAGTATTGTTTTATATGAAAAATGATGATGAGACTTATGGAAACTATTCCCAGCAACACGCCACAAATAAGATAATGGGGATAGTATTTTTCCATATTATTCACGAGGATCAGCTTATTATTTTCGGTTTTGATTTCAAATGTATTTAATCTGACCACGGAACCTCCGATAACAGTTCTTTGCTACTCATGAAGCCTCTTTTGGCTCCTTCAATAATTTCTTTTTTGGTTATTCTTCCTCGATTAAACCTTGCGCAGCATAGCTGGCAGTCTTTGAATCGAAAAATCCTTTGATCTTTTCGGGAAGTCGTTGCACGGATTTCAAGTGTGAATGCACTTTATGCTCTAGTTTTTCCTCGGAATTTGGACTTGATCACTTGCCAATTCCTCGCTTCAAATCACTGTTGAGGAGTTCGTCTGGATTGTATTCTGGAGCATACGGCGGCAAGTAAAATACTTCGATCTCTGCCTTGAGCTTTTCGAGCCACTTTGGGACCTTTGTAGAATGGTGGACACGCAAATTGTCCAGAATCAAGAACACTTTTTTCTTACTATCGTGAACCAAGCGACGCATAAAATCAATCTCATTGCCGACTTAGATGTTTTTGCCTATTGTGAAGGCGAGTCAACAGCATGGGTTTCAGCCTCTTCCGGTTCGGGCGCAATCGCGTCTTCCGGGTGCTCTTTCTCCCATTTGGCGCGTTGGGCGAGGATCAAGGCAAGGATTTCGTCGTAGTCAGGCTTGGTGAGCATGGCGCCGAAAGAATATATTTTTCCATTAAATTTGAGGTGCATTCCACGTACATCACTTGGGACGAAAAGAAAACGTGGATTTATTCCGTAAAGTGTGCCTGGGATGAATTTTCCAAATATTTTTGGAAAAAATCTGTGAAGAATGCTTATTGTGTAAAGTTTATCAATTACTTTATAGCGTAGCTCTTCAAATGGTTCGCCGTTGTATACTGTTTGTAAATATTTGTTATTTGGGATGGCGATCGAATATAACCTTAACAAAAATGGAGCAAAGTAGTATTGTATTTCAATTCTGTTTTCAGATATTATCATTTTTTCAAAGGCATTGTAAGACAATTGTTCTATTATCTTTACGATTATTCCTATTTTTATAAGAAAAATTATATCTTCCTTAAAATAAATGTAAATTGGATCGGAGCACAGTATACTCAATATTTCAAAAACAACGAAGATCAAACCAAAAATCAAAATCAATTCAAAACCGTTAATATTGAAAATTTTCAATTCAACTTCGTCTTCTTGAGCAATAACTCTTATGTTCTTTTCCATCCTCCTCCCCCTCCCCTTATTATTGCAATAAATTCCCCAAATGTCAAGTTTTTGCTTGAATCGCCCGCCTCCGCCTCGACCTATTCCTTGGCATCCCTGCCCGCAAAACCTCATTCCCCCAAAGCCTGCGCAAGATCGGCGATCAGATCCGCCTCGTGCTCGATTCCCGCCGAGAGACGCAGGGTCGTCTCTAGGATCCCGTTTCGCTCCCTGTCCTCAGGCGGCACATCGGCGTGGGTCTGGGTCGAGGGGTAAGTGATCAGGGACTCGACGCCCCCGAGGCTTTCGGCAAAATGCAGCAATTTTACGCTTTTGAGAACACGGAGCGCCGTTTCCTTCGTGTCGGTCTGGAACGTCAGCATGCTCCCGAAGCCCCGGGCCTGCTTCAGATGGACTTCCGCTTCCGTGAAGTCCGGCAATCCCGGATAATAGACCTTTGTCACCCTCGGGTGGCCGCTCAAAAAGCGCGCGATGGCAAGCGCGTTTTTTTGGCTGGCTTCCATCCGCAAGCCCAGCGTCTTGACGCCGCGCAGAACAAGCCAGCTGTCAAAGGGCGCGAGACAGGAACCGATGGTTTTGCTCAAAAAGCGCAGGCGTTCGGCGAGTGCGGCGTCTTTCACAACGAGAAAGCCCGAGAGCGTGTCGTTGTGTCCGCCGAGGAATTTCGTGCCGCTGTGCAAAACGATATCCGCCCCCAGATCCAGCGGATTCTGGAACCAGGGCGAGAGAAAGGTATTGTCCACCACAAAAAGGAGTTTGCGCTCCCGGGCGACATCCGCCGTCTTTTGGATATCGATGATGTTCATCATGGGGTTGGAGGGCGTTTCGATAAAAATAGCGGCGGTTTCCTGCCGGACGAGTCCCGCCAATTCTCCCGGCGCGCCGTTCCAGTACGTCACGGTCAACCCGTTTTTTTCGCTGATATGCTGAAAATAGCGAATCATGCCGCCGTAGAGATCGCAGGAACTGATGATGTGATCCCCGGGTTTCAGCAATTCCAGCATGACGGCAACCGCCGCCATGCCGCTGGAAAACGCCAGGGCGTCGGTCCCGTTTTCCAATGACGCCACAACCCGCTCCAGTTGCTCACGGGTTGGGTTTTGCTGGCGGCTGTAGTCGTAGCCCGTGCTTTCCCCGACGCCCGGGTGGGCAAAGGTCGCCGTCTGGTAGATCGGGTAGCTGATGGCGCCGGTATTGTCGTATTTCAAGGTTTCATGGCGGTTATTGACGCACTTCGTCGCGAGATGGTCCGACACAACAGCACCCCCCGCGTTCGTTTTTCGATTTCTTTACCATTTTTTCTTTCATTTTCATGTTTCCTCCTTTTAACCATTTCATAAAAAAAATACTCCGGAAAACTCCAAAGTATTTACGCGTAAACCTCTTTACATTTTGCTGATTTGGCCCGGGTTCAGGCCGTCGCGGCGTACTTTTTCATTTTCTCCGATGGTTCGCAATCAAATAAGGGCGCATGGTCGCCATGCGCATCGCCATCATTGTCATTGTGAACATCAGGGAAAAGAGTATTGTCATGCTGTACGCTCCGTTAAAGATGATTAACAGAAATCATACAGGAATTCCGAAAATTAGTCAAATATATTTCATATATTTTATAAATATACCTGATATATGATTGTGATCTCATGGAATGTCCAGATTCTGAAAAACAACCTAAAATGCCTGGGTTTAAAGGCAGCAACACGATCTTGACCAAAAAAATAAAAAATATTTCTTGACAAAACGAAAAAGGAATGTTACAATGCCTGAAAATCCTGCTCGAAAGACGCAAGAATTTTCGCACAGTAGCGCGAAAAAGTCCGGAGGAAGAACTATGATACGCAATTTTTCGGGAAAAGCCCCCTTTACTATGGCCATGTGTTGTCGCATGTGTTGTTGCAAAAACAACACTTTTTGTCATAGGGCAGACGGCGTTCCGAAAAATATGACGATGCGACCACGGCGGATTCCTTCCGGTTAATCAAAACGGAAGGAAATCACGCTGTTTCACAGGAATCATAAGCGTTTGGAAGTCGAGGCGATTGAGGCCGAATCCAGGCGCTTTTTATTTTTCACCAATCCCATTCACACAAGGAGAATCGCAAATGCCCAAAAAAATAAAGCAGATCGCCATTTACGGAAAAGGCGGCATCGGAAAATCCACGACCACCAGCAATATTTCGGCGGCCCTCTCCCTCCTGGGGTACAAGGTCATGCAGTTCGGCTGTGACCCCAAGGCGGACAGCACCAACACGCTCAGAAAGGGGACCTACATTCCCACGGTCCTCGATACGCTCCGGGAAAAAGGAAAGGTCGATGTCCATGACGTCATTTACGAGGGCTTCAACGGCATCTACTGCGTCGAAGCGGGAGGACCGGCGCCGGGAGTCGGTTGCGCGGGGCGCGGCATCATCACGGCCGTGGAATTGTTCAAGCAACAGCGCGTCTTTGACGAACTGGACCTCGACTTCGTCATTTACGACGTTTTGGGGGACGTGGTCTGCGGCGGCTTCGCGGTCCCCATTCGGGAAGGCATCGCGCAGCATGTGTTTACGGTCTCCAGCGGGGATTTTATGTCCATATACGCAAGCAACAATCTGTTCAAAGGCATCAAAAAATACAGCAACAGCGGCGGGGCGCTTCTCGGGGGAATTATCGCCAATTCCATCAATGAAAGCTATTCACGGGAGATCATCGACGACTTTGCCGCGCGGACAAAGACGCAAATCGTCCAGTATGTGCCGCGCTCCATTACCGTGACCCAGGCGGAGCTCAAGGGCAGGACCGTCATCGAATCGGCCCCCGCCAGTGAGCAAGCCGGGATCTATCGGACCCTCGCGAAAAAAATCGCGGACCACGAGGAGAGCAAAACCCCTTCGCCCCTGGGCGTCGACGAACTCCGGCAGTGGGCCGCCTCCTGGAGCGACAAGTTGCTGCAAATACAGAATATTGTGGAAAACGAGGAGGGGGTGGCGGCCATATGAGACTGGCTTTCGCTTCAAACGACGGGATTTTCGTATCACAACATTTCGGCCACGCGCAGCGGTTCGCCATCGTAGATATTGATGAAACCGCCTATACCTGGCGATTTGTGGAAAAAAGGGAAAACATCAGTCCCTGCGTCATGGGGGAGCATGATCCGGAAAAATTGGAGCGGAGCGTTGCGCTTCTTTCGGACTGCAGGGTCTTGTTCGCGGCGAAAGTCGGCAATTACGCCAAATCGCGCCTGCAGCTGGAGGGAATCCAAGTGCTGGAAAAGCCCGGCGTCATCGAAGATCTGATCGCGGGATATCTGAACTATCTGAAAAGGCCCGTATGGGGAGGAATCAAGGGCGAAAAGCGAAGGGACGCGATCGAAGATCACCCCTGCTTTTCGGAAAAGGCCCACAACAAAAACGGACGGCTTCATTTGCCGGTCAGTCCCGCCTGCAACATCCAGTGCCGCTTTTGCACGAGAAAACAAAACGTCACGGAACAAAGACCCGGGGTGGCGGCGGGAATCCTCGATCCTTCGGAAGCGGCCGATACGGTGAAAAGAGCTCTGGAACTCTGTCCTTCCATTACGGTCGTGGGAATCGCGGGGCCGGGCGATACGCTGGCGACGCCCCACGCCGTCGAGGCTTTCCGGCAGGTGCACGCGGCATATCCGGGCCTCATCAAGTGCCTGAGTACGAACGGGCTCGAGTTGCCGGGAAAGGCGAAAGAATTGTGGGATGTGGGCGTGAGGACCGTGACGGTTACCGTCAATGCCGTGGATCCTGAAATTTTAACGAAAATCGTCTCGTGGATCAAGGACGGCCGCGATCTGATCGGAGCCCAGCTGCAGGGGATCCGGGAATGCGCCGCTATGGGGATTGTCGTCAAGGTCAATACCGTCTTGATCCCCGGTGTGAACGATCATCATGTGGCGGATATCGCTCTGGTTGTAAAATCGGCGGGCGCAAGCAGACACAATATTCTCCCCTTGATTCCGCAGCATGAATTTGCCGGTTGGCCTGCGCCGACCTGTCAAGAGATCGAACTGGCGCGCCGGGAAGCGGGAGAATACCTTGAGCAGTTCCGACACTGCAAACATTGCCGAGCCGACGCCTGCGGCATCCCGGGCGTCAGCGACCTTTCAAATGAGCTCTACCGGGGAAGGGAACTCGAAACCTTTTCCCACGGATGATATACAATCACATTGAGAAAGGAGAATGAAAAAATATGAATGTTGCACAGAGTTTAACGGATTTGATCGGCAATACGCCGCTGCTCAAACCCAACAATTACCTCAAAGAGAAACAGCTTGACGCCGAAATCTTCTTGAAATTGGAGTATTTCAATCCGCTGGGCAGCGTCAAGGACCGCATCGCCTACGCCATGATCAGAGACGCCGAGGAAAGCGGAAAATTACAAAAAGGCGCCGTGATCATCGAGCCCACCAGCGGAAACACAGGGATCGGCATCGCCTTTGTGGCGGCGGCCCGCGGATACAAGGTCATCCTGACCATGCCCGACACCATGAGCGTCGAGCGCAGATCCCTCGTACAGGCCCTGGGCGCGGAAGTTGTCCTGACGCCGGGCGCAAAAGGCATGAGCGGGGCCGTGCGCCAGGCCGAGGCGTTGAACGCCCAAATCAAAGGGAGCGTTATTTTGCAGCAGTTTGAAAACCCTGCCAACCCGGCCGTCCATCATAAGACAACGGCGGAGGAAATCTGGCGGGACACCGAGGGGAAGGTCGATCTCTTTGTGGCGGGCGTCGGAACCGGCGGAACCGTGGCCGGCGTCGGGAAAAACCTCAAAGAAAAAAATCCCGACGTGAAAATCATCGCCGTGGAGCCCTTTGAATCGCCGGTCCTTTCTGGAGGACAGCCGGGTCCCCACAAGATACAGGGCATCGGGGCCGGTTTTGTGCCGAAGGTCTATGACAAAGACATTGTTGACGAAGTCTATCAGGTCCGCTCCGAGGAAGCCATCGAAACCGCCAGGGATCTCGGCCGGATCGAGGGACTCCTTGTGGGGATTTCGTCGGGGGCGGCGACTTTTGCGGCGCTGACTCTGGCCAAACGGGAAGAAAACAGAGGAAAACATATTGTGGCGATACTGCCGGACACAGGGGAACGTTACCTGTCCACGGTCCTGTATCAGCTGTAGGGGGAGGAGATCATGTCAGATTTTGTCGAACGGCCGCGCAGCAGTTGTCCTTTGGGCGGGGCTCTTGCCACCCTCGCCAATCTGCCCGACATCGTGCCGATCATCCACGCGGCGGGAGGTTGCGGCGGTAACTTGACGGCGTCCATCGCTTTCGGCGCGGGCTACCTCGGGGACGGCTACTGTACGGGCAGAACATCGCCCACGACGGCCGTCAGTGAAACGGAAGTGGTTTTCGGCGGGAACGAGCGCCTGGAGGAACAGATCCGCACGACGCTTGAACTCATGGAGGGAAAGCTCTATGTGGTCGCCACGGGATGTATGACCGAAATGATCGGTGATGATACCGATGGCGTCGTCAGGGAATTTCAGGCGGAGGGAAAGCCAGTCGTCGCCATCAGTACGCCCAGTTTTCGCGGAGACAGCTACCACGGCTATGAAATCGCCCTCGACGGGATTTTCAACAAATTTCTCCCGAAGGCGAAAAAGAAAAATCCAAAATTAGTCAACATTTTCGGCCTTGTGCCGGGCTACGATCCTTTTTTCCGGGGGGACCTCGAGGAAATTGAGCGGCTTTTGACCGCGGTCGGGCTTTCGGTCAACACGTTTTTTACGCCCGGACAGACCTTTGAAAATATCGCCTCGGCCCCTTCGGCCGCACTCAACATCGTCTTTTCCAGAGTCTGGGGAAGGGATTTCGCCGGGAAATTTGAAGAAAAGCACGATACGCCTCATCTCATCGCGGATCTGCCCGTAGGTCCCGAAGCGACCGACGCGTTTCTGCTGCAAATTGCGGATAAATTAGGTCTTGATTTGCAAAAAGTCCAAAAGATCATCGAAAAAGAAAACTCGACATTTTACGGATATTTTGAACGGGGCGCGGATATTTTCTGCGACGGCGATCTGAAGCATTACGCGGCTACGGTCACCAACGCCACCTATGCCCTTCCTCTGACCCGCTTTCTGACCCGGGAGCTCGGCTGGGTCGTGACGGACAGCTTTGTCACCGACAAGCTTACGGATACGCAAAAAAGCGTATTGAACGACGGGGAATTCCCGCTGCAGTTTCTGCAGGGCGCCCAGGAAATCGCCCGGGCCCTGAACAACAATCATCCCAACGGCAGAGGGCAACGCTATTTTGACGACCTGTCCCCGCTGTATATCCTCGGAAGTACGTTGGAAAAGCGAACAGCCGCGGCCCGTGGCGCCAGATCGTTATCATTGAGTTTTCCGGTATATGATCGGTTTATCACGGACAGAGGCTACGCGGGATATCGGGGCGGATTACATCTTTTTGAGGATTTGGTCGGACAGATCATGTCCGTCAAGTCATAAGGAGGCGAAAACATGGGAAATTATGACGCGAAAGTCCCCCCGATCCGGGAAGCGCGCCTGAAAGCGGGAGATACCTTCGGCGGCGCCCTTTGCGAGCTGATGGACTGCTGTCGGGAAGGCTGCCTGATCCAGAAAAACAGAAGTTTCTGGCAAGCGGGCTCCTGTCAGATGAACGGCGCCATGATGATGGCGGGAACCTTGGAAAAAACCGTGATCGTGAATCACTCACCGGGCGGATGCAGCGCCCAGCTGCATTTTCTGTCTTTCCAGGCCGCAAAAGGCATGGGCAGACGGGGGAAACCGAACCTTTCCGTACCATGGCTGTCCACAAACCTGACGGAATCGGACGTCATCGGCGGCGGAGAGAAAAAACTCCTGGAGACCATCGAATACGCCGACAAGACCTTTCGGCCCGAGCTGATTTTCGTCGTTCTCACCTGCGCCCCCAGCATCATCGGGGACGATCTGGACGAGGTGGTCCAGACGGCCCGGGGGAGGGTCAACGCGGAAATCGTGAGCCTGCATTGTCCGGGCTTCAAAAGTCGAATTTTCGCCTCGGCCTACGACACTTTCTATCACGGTTTGCTGAAGACGCTGTCTTTTTCGCCGAAACCCTGGCTTGATTACCGTCCCATTGATGAAAACGCCCCCGACGCCGAGCTGCGCTACGCGGCTTGGGCCTGGCAGAAAGCGCATACGGTCAATGTCTGGAACGCCACAAGCATCGGATCCGACGACGAAGCCGAAGTCGCAAGGCTCTTGGGGGCTTTGGGGCTCACGACGCGCATCTACGCCGAATACGCCTCCAGGGACGAGTTGCGGAAAGTCTCGGAAGCGGCCCTCAATATCAGCATGTGCGACGTCCACGACGATTATATTCTGAAATATCTCGAAGAGGAATTCGGTACGCCCTACGTCATCGCGGGGATGCCCATCGGATTCAGGCACACCCGGGAATGGCTTCTTGCCATAGCGGCGCATTTTCATCTGGAACGGCAGGCGGAAGCCCTGGCCGATTATGAGGAAAAAATCGCGAAGGACGCCATCGCTCCCTATGCCGAAAAAATCAAGGGAAAGCGCGTTTTGATCTACGGCGGCGCGGTCCGGGCGGGCGTGGAGGCCACGGTCATGGCCGAATTGGGCCTCGAAATCCTCGGTATCCGCACCTACCATTACGACGAGGGCGCCGACGCCGTTTTCAAGGACGTGGAGCGGCTTTCGCCGGAAGCCACGATTTCCGTGAGCACCCAGCTCTTTGAAATGACGCACCAGATCAAAACGTTGAAACCCGATCTCGTCCTCTCTCATAACGGCACTCAGGGCTATATGGCCAAGCTGGGCGTCGTATCGGTGCAACTTTTCGATATGGACAAAGTCTTCTTCGGTTATACGGGGATCTTTCAAATCCTGCGCCGCATCGTCTTTGAGTTTAAAAATACGTCCTACCGCGACAGGTTGTCGAAGCGCATTCGGCTGCCATACAAACAGGCTTATTTTGAAGGGAACACCTTTCAATATATCAAAAACTAAAAATTTTCAAGGAGGTTTGATCTATGCATGTATCAAGAAAAGGCATTTTCAAGTGGATTCTGACGTTCGTTTTGCTGTTTTCGCTTACGGTGACTTCCGTCATGGGAAATGCCGCGAAAAAAAATTGGGGCAAAATCGATATCGTCGGAAAGAGTGGATCCCTGTGCGCGTCCCCGACCTACATCGCCTATGAAAACGGCTATTTTGCCGAGGAAGGTTTTGACGTGACGCTGATCACGGCCGACGGAGAAACCCGCAAAGTGGGTTTGAACAACGGCACATTGCCCCTCACCAACACGGATTTCCAGTTTTTGCCGCCTATTGAACAGGGCTTGAAATTCAGCGTTGTGGACGGCCTTCACTACGGTTGTATCTCCATCGTGGTCCGGGGCGATTCGCCGATCAAAAGCGTGGCCGATCTAAAAGGAAAGAAAATCGGCGTCGACGAACTCGGCAGTTCTCCCTTCCAGGTGACCGCTTCTTGGCTGGCGTTGAACGATATCAACGTCAAGGGGGACGTGGAAATCGTGCCCTTCGGCTCCGACGGCAATCTGCAGATCCAGGCGCTGAAAAACGGCGAAATCGACGCGGCGGCCCTCTGGGATCCCTTCGGAACCGTGGCCGAACAGCGGGAAGGATTCAGAAAACTCTTCGATCTCGGAACCCATCCGGATTTTGCCGGAAAATACTGCTGCTTCCTTTTTGCCTCGGATAAAGTGCTCGAGGAGGAACCCGAAAAGATCGCGTCTCTTCTCCGGGCCTATCACAAGGCTCAGGATTGGATCGCGAAAAATCCCGAAGCGGCGGCGAAAATTGTCATCGACAAAAAATATGTTTCCACCGGCAACTATGAGTTGGCCACGACGCTGCTCAAGAGTTACCAGTACCCGACCTATGAGGATAGAAAGGCCGGAAAGACGACCCTTGAGCAGGACCTTGACTATTTTGTAACGATTCTCTCGAAGATCGGCTTCCTGAAGACGCAGGATCCCGGCGGATTCGCCAAGAAAATTTACCGGAAAGTGGACACGAGGGACTATTAAATTTGCGCGCGGAGACTTGTTTTATCTTATTCGCAGAAATACCCTGTGCGTGGCGGCCCCTCCGGGGCCGCCACGCACAAAAAAGAACTTGGTCGGTCGCGGGCCGCAGGCCCGCCACCGACCCGGAAACGGGACGGAATTTACTGCCTCCCTGTCGGAAATTAAAGACTTGAAAGAGGTTATGGCATGAAAAAAAACAAAAATAGTTATCGTTTACGAATAGGCTTGACCATTTTGGGTTTCGCGCTGGCGGAAATCACAAGTTTTGTCCTGCCGACGATACAGGAGGACGTGGACGACCGGGTCTACCGCGCCGTACTCGCGGGGCTCATCATATTTTTCGTCGCGAGCGGAATCCGTGCGGGATTTACACCCATGAGGCGGGCGCGATATGAAAAACGCGCCCCCTTTCGCTTTGTCCTCGGCCTGATCCTCGCGGCCTGGGATATTTTGAGCGCGAAAACAGGCATTTTTCCGCTCCCGTTTTTTCCGAGTCCGTCCAAAATCCTCTCGGTCTTTCTGACGGACAGGGATTTTATGATCCAGAACTTGTTTTTCTCATTGAAACTCTATTTTTCGGGATTTTTGAGCGGCGTCCTCATGGGGGTGGGAACGGGAATTCTGATCGGCTGGTTCCCGAAAGTAAACTATTGGGTCATGCCTGTCATGCGGATTACCGGGGTTATCCCCGCCGTAGCCTGGATCCCGGTGGCCCTGACCATCTTCCGCTCCGGCTTTGTGACAGGCTCCTTTCTCATTGCCATGTGCGCGTGGTTTCCGATCGGATTCCAAACCGCAAGCGGCATGCAACGGACGGAAAAAATCTATTTTGAGGCGGCAAAAACCATCGGCGGGGGGAGTCTGTACCAATTGTTCAACGTCGCGCTTCCCAACGCCATGCCCGCCGTGTTTACGGGAATCAGCACCGCCAACGGCCTCGCCTTCACGACGCTCGTCATCAGCGAAATGCTGGGGGCAAAAGGGGGGCTCGGGTATTATATCAACTGGGCCAAGGCCTGGGCGGAATATTATAAAGTCTACGCGGCGATTATCGTAATGGCCGTCATGTTCTCCCTGATCTTAAAAGGGATAAATTTGATCAAAGATCGTGTACTCATTTGGCAAAAGGGATTGGTGAACGCAATCGATGAATCTTAACGCAATTGACATTCGTAACGTGTCCCAGCGCTTTACCGGCGTCGCCGGAGAAGAAGTGAACGTCCTGCGGGACATCAATTTACAGATCCGGAAAGGGGAATTTCTCTCGATCATCGGCCCCAGCGGCTGCGGAAAAACGACGTTGCTGCGGCTGATCGCGGGCCTGGCTTCGCCCCTCGGCGGAACGCTCACGGAAGGAGACGCGCCCATTACGGGACCTTCGCCCGATCGCGGCTATGTCTTTCAGCAAAACGGGCTTTTTCCCTGGCTGACTGTGGAGAAAAACATCGCGGCGGGGCTCAAAGCGCGCAAAGTATACGCCAAAGAAAAGCGCCACGTTAAAAAATATATAGAATTAGTAGGTCTTTCAGGCTTTGAGGGAGCATACCCGCATCAGATCAGCGGCGGCATGGCGCAACGGGCGGCCATTGCCAGATCGCTCATCAACGAACCGACGGTTCTTCTGTTGGACGAACCTCTGGGGGCCCTCGACAGCTTCACGCGAATGAATCTGCAGGAAGAATTGCTGCGCCTTTGGCGCGACAAAGGAAATACCATGATCATGGTCACCCACGACATCGACGAAGCCGTTTATCTGAGCAATCGCATCGTGGTTATGACCCCGCGGCCGGGGCAAATCGCCAAAATCATCGACGTCCCCATGGGATATCCGAGAAACCGGGCGTCTGCGGATTTTACGCGGCTGCGGACGCAAATCCTGACTTTTTTGAACTATGCCCACGAGACACAGCCGGAGTACGCGCTGTGAGGGAGGTCCCTCTCATTCGATCGGTTCCAGATGCGCCTGGAAATGTCTCAGAATAGGCGGTTCCCAAGTGATTTTGTACCCCCGCTTGATGGCGGCGGCTCTCTTTTTGATTTCGATCAGGGCGTCGGCGATAACGTCCATATGGGCCTGAGTATAGACCCGGCGGGGAATGGCTAGCCGACTGAATTCAAAGTCCGCGCGGAGCTGTTTTCCCGTATCGGGATCGTTTCCGAGCATATAGGAGCCGATTTCGCTCGTTCGGATCCCCGCTTCCTTGTAGAGCTCGACGCCCAGGGTCTGTCCCGGAAATTCATACCAGGGAATGTGGGGAAACAGTTTAGCCGCGTCCACAAATACGCCGTGACCGCCAGGGGGCGATTGATACTCAATTCCGGCGTCATCGAGACGGGAGGCGAGATATTCGACCTGACCGATCCGGTATTTCAGAAAATCTTCGTCGAGTCCCTCGTAGAGGCCCGTGGCCAATGTCTCCAAATCCCTTCCGTTCAGCCCGCCGTAGGTATAAAAACCCTCGTAGGAAATGCAGGCGGCCTTGATCTTCAGGATCAGATCGGGATCGTCTTTCCGGATGCCGATCAAGCCGCCCATATTGACGATCGTATCTTTCTTGGCGGACATCGTAAAGGCGTCGGCGTAGCCGAAAAATTCCCGGACGATTTCCTTGATGCTTTTTTCCTGATAACCGGCCTCGTCCCTTTTGATAAAATAGGCGTTTTCCGCGTACCGGGCGGCGTCGATATCGAGAAGAATGCGGTATTTTTTGCAGATTTCCGCGACTTCCCGCATATTCTTCATGGAGACGGGCTGCCCGCCGGCTGAATTATTCGTTATGGTCATAACGACGATCGCCACATTTTCAGGACCTTTTTCGAGGATGGTCTTCTCCAGAAGGGCCACGTCCATATTCCCTTTGAACGGCGCCCGCCTGGAGGGAATTTTTGCTTCCTGAACGACGCAGTCTATGCAGCGGCCTCCCGCCAGCTCCACATGGGCCCGGGTCGTATCGAAGAACATATTGGAGATCGCGAATTTCCCCTTGGTCAGCAGAACCGGGAACAGAACTTTTTCCGCGGCCCTCCCCTGATGCACAGGCTGGATATAGTCATAGCCGAAGATGTCCCTGGCGGCGTCCATCAGCCGAAAATAGCTGGACGCGCCGGCATAGGCCTCGTCACCCAGCATGAGGGCCGACCATTGATGGGAACTCATGGCGTTTGTCCCCGAATCCGTCAAGAGGTCGATATATACGTCTTTTCCCTCGATATTGAACAAATTGTAATGCGCTTTCCGGATTTTCTCTTCCCTTTCCTCCCGCGTCAGCATCTTGATGGGCTCCACCATTTTGATCCGAAACGGCTCAGCCACGTATTTTCTTGCCATTATGCCCTCCTTTGTAAAAAATATGTTCCGATTTTGCGGATTTTATTCCATAACAAACCCTTCAATACTAAAATACAACACTTTTTTCGATTTGTCTACCGCTTTATGAAAGAAATACGCGGAAAATTTGTCCCGCCAAAAAAATCTTAACCTTTCCTCGAATTCGTGGTATAATACTCCATATGCAAAGGGCTTGCAATTTTTCATTTGCCGGAAAAAAGAAAGGGAGAAAAATGGAAAAAAAAGAGAAACGGGACCTCATTGAGGATCTCATGGAAATCATGCGGGACAAGAACCTGACGGAACTCTCCTATACCGGGGGTAATCTTTCGGTCACGCTCAAGGGAAGCGGGATTCCTCCGAAGGAAAAAGCCGCCGCGCCCGCCAAAAAAGAAACAACCACGGAAAAAGACAAGGGAAATCCGGACATGGGCGCGAAAGTCGTCCGCTCCGAAAATATCGGTCTCTTTTTTTATGAGACGCCCGAAATGCCTTCGCGGATCGCGGTCGGTAAGACCATCGAAGCCGGAGACGCCATCGGCTACATCATCACGCTGGGCGTCAAAAATACCGTCAAGTCCGAATACGCGGGAACCATCGCCGAGATCTGCGTCGCCAACGGCGCGCCCGTAGACTACGGACGGATCCTGCTCCGGATCCGGGAGGGGGAGTAATATGTTTCGCAAAATATTGATCGCCAACAGGGGCGAAATCGCGGTCAGGATCATCCGCGCCGCCAAAGAGTTGGGAATCGCCACGGTGGCCGTCTATTCCGAAGCCGACCGGGACAGCCTCCATGTGCGCTACGCCGATGAAGCCATCTGCCTCGGCGGCATGTCGGGCCAGGATTCCTACCTCAAGATCCCCAGCATCATGTCGGCCGCCGAGATCACCGGCGCCGACGCCATCCATCCGGGCTACGGATTTCTCTCGGAAAATACGCAATTCGCGGAAATTTGCGATATGTACCACATCGCTTTTATCGGGCCGAGAGCCGAATGTATCGCCAAAATGGGCGACAAAGCCACCGCCCGCGCCACGGCCATCGCCTGCGGCGTTCCGGTAACGCCCGGGACGGGGATCGTGAAAACCCCCGCCGAGGCGGAAAAACTGATTGAGGAAAAAATCGGCTGGCCCGTTATGATCAAGGCCACGGCCGGAGGCGGCGGCAAAGGCATGCGGATCGCCTGGAACGCCGAAGAGCTGGAACCCGCCATGTTGGCGGCCCAGGGCGAGGCCGGCGCCGCTTTCGGAAACCCCGACGTCTATATCGAAAAATATCTCGCCAATCCGCGCCATATCGAGATCCAAATCCTGGGCGACAGCCACGGGAACGTGATCTACCTCGGCGAACGGGATTGTTCGATCCAGCGGCGGCATCAGAAGCTGATCGAGGAGGCCCCGGCCTTTTCGCTCCCCGCCGATATGCGCAACAAAATGGGCATGGCGGCCGTGGCGCTGGCTAAAGCCATCCGCTATGATTCTGCGGGGACGCTGGAGTTCCTCGTGGACCATGACCGGGACTTCTACTTTATGGAGATGAATACGCGGGTCCAGGTGGAGCATACGGTGACGGAAATGATCACAGGCCTTGACATCATCAAGCTCCAGATCCAGATCGCGGCCGGGGCGAGGCTCAACATCAACCAGAGCGATATTGTCCTGACCGGGCACGCCATC
Organism: Fusobacteriaceae bacterium; assembly: GCA_031272775.1. NCBI lineage: Bacteria > Fusobacteriati > Fusobacteriota > Fusobacteriia > Fusobacteriales > Fusobacteriaceae > Fusobacteriaceae bacterium. The sequence continues at coordinate 49,581 of JAISTB010000027.1, forward strand.
GAGTGCAGGATCAACGCCGAAGATCCGGAAAACGACTTTCTCCCCTCGCCGGGCGTGCTGGAAAAATTCATCCTGCCGGGCGGAAACGGCGTCCGGGTCGACACCCACTCCTACCAGGGCTATGAGATCTCCCCCTGGTACGACTCCATGATCGGAAAGCTCATCACCTACGGCGTGGACCGCGACGAGGCCATCGCCAAGATGCGGCGGGCTCTCGGGGAATTTGTGATCGAGGGCATCGAGACCACGATCCCCTTCCATCTGGACGTCCTCAACAATGATCTCTACCTCGCGGGAAAAACTTCGACCAATTTCATTGAAGAAAATTTTTCCGCAAAAAGTTAAATCTTACTTGCCAGAATATCGTTTTATGCTGTATAATGGAGAAAAGACAGAAAAATCTCTGAACACGCGGAAAGAATCTACGGAGGTGTAGTATGAGCGAACTGGGAAATATCAAAATCGCGGATGACGTGGTGAAAACCATTGCCGCCAAGGCCGCGGGCGACGTCAAGGGCGTCTATAAACTGGCGGGCGGCGGTCTCGAAGAAGTCGGCATGAAATTTTTGGGCAAAAAGCGCCAGACAAACGGGATCAAAGTGGAAATCGGGGAAAAGGACTGCAAGGTCGAGGTCTTTATCATCGTGGAATACGGCCATCCCATTTCCGTCGTCGCCAAAGAGGTTCAGCAGGCGGTATTGGGGGCCATCTCCGACCTCTGCGGGCTCAATGTGGCCGAAGTCAACGTCTACGTCCAGGACGTCAAGATCAAAAGTGACGACGAACCCAAAGAAGAAGCCATTACAAACGAATCATCCAATCCGGAGGAAACAGGCGGGGAAGACTGAGCGCGACCTCTGCCCATGTGCGCCGGACAACTATTGAGGAGGCTGTTTTATGATAAGGAAACTGATCTATTTTATCGCATGGGTTGGGATTTTCATCTTATCCCTGCTGGGACTGCTCTGGTCGGTCTCCCCCCATATTCTGCAAAGCGTTTTGGGCAAATTTGTCGCGATCACGCCCCGTTGTACGCGGATTTTCATCTTCGCCGCATCCGTCCTCTATTTTTTCCTTGCCCTGTGGCGGATCCGAATCCGGAGCAAAAAAGAAGACAACTACGAGATCAGGACCACCGACGGCGTTGTGACCGTATCGCCCCAGATCATCACGGATTACGTGCGGGACTCGCTGCGGCAGGATGAGGACATCAAAAATCTCAAGGTGGAAACGATCCGGAACGACAGAAAATTCAACATCAAGATCAAGACCGAACTGGCCACCAACGGCAACGTGGCCGAAAAATCCATTCATATCCAGAACAAAATCAAGCGGGAAGTGGCTGACAAGATCGGCATCAATATCGGCGAAGTGGAAGTGAAGATCGCCAAATTTATCAATAAATCGGCCAAGGAACCGGCCGTCGTCAATGAAATTACCGAACGGCCCGCCTATGAGCGCGACGCGGACAGAAACGAAAGAGCCGAAAAGCCCGAACCCGCGCCGGAACCGGTAAAGGAAACGGCGCCGCCTCAGGAAGACGTCGCGGAGAGCGGACCCGAAGAAATCCCCGAAGAGCCGAAAAAAGAAAGACGGTCATTTTTCGGTTTGTTCAGGAAAAAACCCAAAGAAGAGAAAGAAGAGCCTGTGGAAGAACCCGTGGACGAAACGATCAATCCGGATCTGCCCACCGAGGAAACAGACGGGGAATAAGCTATGAGGAGAAGCAAACTCAGGGAAACCGTGTTTCACCTGCTATTTGAAAACGAACTCCTTGAAGGGGACGAGCTTTTGACGCTGGAAGCCTTCAGGAAGCGAATGGAAGCCCAGGCCGGAGAAAAAGCGCCGCCATTTGGAGAAAAGGACATGGTCTTTCTCGAAAGCTATCTGGGCGGCATAAAAGCGCGGAAAAAAGAGATCCGCGAGACCATCGACCAAAACATGACCGGCTGGGTCTTTGACCGGATCGGCTTTGTGGAGCGGGCGCTTTTTCTCTGCTCTGTCTACGAGCTCTTGCAAAAGGAAATCCCCTACGAGATTGTCGTCGACGAGGCCGTAGAGCTTGCAAAGCGCTACGGCGATGAAAAGACGCCCGATTTCATTAACGGGGTGCTCGCCCGGATCATTAACAAGTAAAAACGGAGCGATTTCCCTATTTGATTTTGTTTTTGCAGTCTCCGGTCGTCTCGTATTCGATGAAGTTCTCAAAGGAAAGCTCCACCATATTCTTCACGGCCTCGTCGGTATAGGCGCCCGCGTGGGGGGTAATGAGAACCCGGGGGTAGAGGGCCACGAGCTTTTCCCAGGATTCCCTCGGGAGAGGCCCGCCTTTGAAGTCTTTGAAGAAGATCTCGGACTCGTCCTCGAGGACATCGAGGGCCAGACCAGCGATATGTCCCGATTCCACGGCCTCAATCAAGGCGTCAAGATCCTGCAATTCGCCTCTTCCGGCATTGACCAGGATCGCGCCTTTTTTCATTTTCGCGATAAATTCTTTTGTGACAACCCGCCCGTTTTCCTTGATATAGGGCGCGTGAATGGAAATGATGTCGCTCACCGCAAGGAGCTCGTCCAATTCCACCTCCCTCAGGATGTGGTCGACGCCTTCTTTTTTGAAGAGGTCCTGCCCCACAACCGTGGCCCCGAAGCCCTTGAAGAGTTGCGCCACGACCATGCCGATCCGGCCGAGGCCGATGACGCCCACCGTGCAGTTGCGGATCTCCTTGGAGAACATATAGGAATCCACGACAAAATTCTTCCGGGAAGAACGCTCCACCATGTAGGCCGTGTGCCGGGCCAGCATCAGCGCCAGATTGACAGCCAGCTCCGCGATGGCGTTGGGCGAATACACCGGCGCGTAGGCCAGCTTGAAGCCCAGTTTTTTGGCGTAGGGAATATCGATGTGATCCACGCCCACGGAACGGGTGAATACGTAGCGAATCCCCAACTCTTTGTAGATATTGAGATTCTGTCCATTGACGAAACAATTGCCGCGGACAAGCACCCCGTCAAAGCCCTTGGCCATACGGGCCGTCTCCTCGGTATTGAGGTACTCCTTGACGCATTCGATCTCCAGATTGTATTTTTTCGCGGCTGCCAGGAAAAACGGCAACTCGACTTCACGCACACCATAACACAGTATTTTTATGATGTCCACCTCCTCGGAACGTTTTTATATAAACCTTCAGGAAAGATACGCGAATACCTTTCCTGAAAGTTTTCAGCTTATTCACCTTACGGTAAAAATGTTAAAAATGATGTATAGTGAGATCAGTAATTGCCTTGTTTGAGCATGGCGTCGGCCACTTTCATGAAGCCGGCGATGTTGGCCCCCTGAACGAGGGACACCTTGTATTTGTCGCACATTTCCTTACAGTGCCGGAAAATGTCTCTCATGATGCCGTGGAGTTTTTCCTCGACCTCGGCCTCGGTCCAGCTGTAGCGGATGCTGTCCTGGGACATCTCGAGGGCCGAAACCGCCACGCCGCCCGCGTTGGCTGCCTTGGAAGGACCTACGTCCACGCCGTTTTTCTCGAGATATTCGAGAGCTTCCGCCGTACAGGGCATGTTGGAGCCTTCACAGACGAGGGCCGCGCCGTTTGCCAGAAGGGTTTTGGCGTCTTCAAGGTCGAGCTCATTCTGGGTCGCGCAGGGAACGGCGATGTCGACTTTCTGTTCCCAGGGGCGTTTTTTCGCAATAAAGCGGACGCCGAATTTCTTCGCGAAATTTTCGATCGGGAGATTTCCCGCCCGGACTTCGAGCATGTAGTCCACTTTGGCCTTGTCGAGCCCATCGGGGAAAAAGACATAGCCCGTGGGATCGGACAGCGTCAGGACTTTCGCGCCCAGTTCCGTCATTTTCTTTGCCGCGCCCCAGGCGACGTTGCCGCAGCCGGAAATGGCGACGGTCTTTCCTTTGAGTTCCTGCCCTCTGTCTTTGAGCATTTCCTGCAGAAAATACGTGATGCCGTAGCCCGTGGCTTCGGGCCTGATTTTGCTCCCGCCGAAGGACAGGTCCTTGCCGGTGATGACGCCGTTTTCATAGCAGCCCCGGATTCTTCTGTACTGACCGAAAAGATAGCCGATTTCCTTGCCCGACACGCCCAGATCCCCGGCGGGGACGTCCCGGTCGGGTCCGATATGGCGGTAGAGCTCCGTCATAAAGCTAACGCAAAAGCGCTTGATTTCATTGTCCGATTTGCCGATGGGGTCAAAGTCCGAGCCCCCTTTGCCGCCGCCGATGGGAAGACCCGTCAGCGAATTTTTGAATGTCTGCTCAAAGGCGAGGAATTTCATTGTCCCCAGTCTCACCGCGGGATGAAAGCGCAGGCCGCCCTTGTAAGGGCCGATGGCGCCGTTGAACTGCACGCGGTAGCCCGTATTCACATGGATCTGCCCCTTGTCGTCTTCCCAGGGAACCCGGAACACGATGGCCCGCTCCGGCTCCACGAGGCGCTCAAGAAGCGCGTTTTTTCGATACAATTCCTCATTTTCCGCTATGACCTGCTCCAGAGATTCCAGCACCTCTTTGGCGGTCTGGTGGAATTCTTTTTCCTCGGGAAATTTCTTGACCAAATTTTCATAGACTTCTTTGATGTAACTCATGCTACCTCCTTTTGCAACTGCGGTAAAGACCCATAAAAATAAGTTTGTTCAATTTATCTCATTGAATATTCAATTGACTTTTTTTCCCGTGGGCGCCGGTATGGATACGCCCAGAAAACGGTCGGCGATCTTTCGAAAAGCCTCGGTATCCCCGCTGACATAATATTCTACGACGCCTTGCGTCTCTTTGGGATTGGCGAGGCGGAGTTCCCGCAGGATCTCTTGCAGGGCAAAGGCCGTCTCTTTGGCCGGATCCACGATAATGCCGTGAAACAGCGACGCGATATCCTCCCGGATAATCGGATAATGCGTACAACCGAGGACAAGCGTATCGGTCCCGGAGGGGAGATTTTTCACATGCTTCGCGATGATCTCCCGCCGGTCGGAAAACATCTCCCAGCCGCTTTCGATCATGGGGACGAATTCCCGGCAGCCTTCCTGGAACACTCGGGCCGAGGGATCGATTGCCTTGATCTTTTGGGCGTAAATATCGGATTTTGCCGTAAAGGGCGTCGAAAATACGCCGATTTTTTTTGATTTTGTGGCCCCAAGGGCCCCTCTCGCGCCCGGACTCACGACATCCACCGTGGGGATGCCGTAGCGCTCCCGTATATCGTCATAAGCCGCCGCTACCGCCGTATTGCAGGCGATCACGATGACTTTGCAGTTTTTTTCAATAAGGAAATCCATGATGCCGAAGCAGAGACGGCGGATGTCTTCCCCTTCGCGCTCGCCGTAGGGGGCGTTTCCGCTGTCGCCGTAATAAATGACGTCCTCGTTGGGCAGGAGCTTCACGACTTCTTTGAGTACGCTGAGACCGCCGACCCCGGAATCAAAGAGACCGATGGGTCTTTTTTCCGACATTTCACGCTCACTTCCGAATGAATGATAAGACATGTTCCAAAATCGAAGTATATGTCATTATTTCGTATAATCTGTTCGGAACCTTCCCTTATCTATAGTATACTACATTTTTGCAAAGAATGGAAATTCATATTTGAAATTATTTTTTGTCCGATCATATATGAAATATATCTTAATCGTATAAAATCGATATGATTCATTTTTCCGTCAAAAAAAGAAAAAACCGGATTTTCCGGTGGCATCGAAACGAAATTTGTGCTATAATATTTCAGAGTTCTTATTTTGGAGCCGCTTATGAATGAAAAAAGAAAGTACCGGGTGATCGGTGGAATTTTGTTTTGTATTCTGAAAATTCTTGCCCTGACCCTCAGAATGAAAATTATCGACGAATCGTCGGCGGACCTCAACGAAAGGGGCTATATCGTCTCCTTTTGGCACAGGAGGCTCCTGATCCCGGTTCTCGCTACCCGCGCCCGCTTTGCGCGGCGCGCCGTTCTCGTGAGTCCTTCCAAAGACGGGGAGCTGATCTCGGTGGCCCTTGAGAAGATGGGCTTTGTCACGATCCGGGGCTCTTCGGGGGAAAATTCCGTCTACGGCCTCATGGGGCTCATGCGACACATCAAAAGGGGATACAGCATAGGGACCCCCCTGGACGGGCCCAGAGGTCCGGCTGAATCGGCCAAACCGGGGCTCCTCTATATCGCGGAAAAGACCGGTAGCCCCGTTCTCCCGCTGGGCGGCGCCTACAAAAGAAAACTGACGCTGAAAAAGACCTGGGACCGCTTCCAGATTCCGCTACCCTTTAGCAAGGCGGTCTGTATCATCGGGAGACCCATTCTCCCCGCAGATGAGGCCGATCTCGAAGCGCTGACCCTCAGGACCCAGGAGGCCATCACGGCCTTGGACGCCCGGGCGGAGCGGTATTTGGCGGAAAATTGAATCAATCGAATAGAATATCTGTGAAGAATCAAGGAGGATATACGGAATGAGCAAAAGTTTTTTTATCACAACGCCGATTTACTACGTCAACGGCGACCCCCATGTGGGGACCGCCTACACCACCATCGCCTGCGACACGCTGGCGAGATACAAGAAAATCATGGGTTATGACGTCCGCTTCCTGACGGGGACCGACGAACACGGGCAAAAGGTCGAAGAGACCGCGAAAGAAAAGGGCTATACGCCCATCGAGTGGTGCGATATTATGGTGCCGCGTTTCAAGGCCATGTGGAAGCTTCTCAACATCGACTATGACGACTTTATCCGGACCACGGAGGAACGCCATATCAAGTCCGTGCAAAAGATCATGAATCTCGTCTGGGAAAAAGGCGACATCTATCTCGGCGAATACGAGGGGAAATACTGCGTATCCTGCGAGACCTTCGTCCCGGAAAACCAGATTGTCGGCGACGACTGCTGCCCCAGCTGCGGCAAAAAACTCCGGCTCATCAAGGAAGAATCCTATTTTTTCCGTATGTCCAAATATCAGGAACGGCTGCTCCAATACATCGACGAGCACCCGGACTTCATCCTGCCCCGCTCCAAGCGGAACGAAGTCATCCAGTTTGTCAAACAGGGCCTGCAGGATCTGTCCATCTCCCGAAATACCTTTACCTGGGGGATCCCGATTACCTTCGCGCCCGGACACATCACCTACGTCTGGTTTGACGCCCTCGTGAACTACATCACGGCCGTCGGCTATGAAAACAATCCGGAAATGTTCAAAAAATACTGGACAATCGGCCAGCATTGCAACATGGTCGGCAAGGACATCATCCGCTTCCACGCGATCATCTGGCCCTGCATCCTCTTCGCGGCCGGAGAGGAGCCGCCCACAAGCGTCATCGCCCACGGCTGGTGGACCTCCGAAGGGGAGAAGATGTCCAAGTCCCGGGGCAATGTCGTCGATCCCTATGAAGAGACGAAAATCTACGGCGTCGACGCTTTCCGCTATTACATGCTCAGGGAAGTGCAGTTCGGAAACGACGGCGATTATTCCACAGACAGCATTATTACACGATTCAACGCCGAACTCTCCAATGATCTGGGCAATCTCCTGAACCGGAGCCTCGGCATGTACCACAAATATTTCGGCGGCGTCGTGGCCCAGGGCGGCCCCGCGGCGCCCATTGAAGAGGAAATTTACGCCCTCTGGGACGAATGCCTACAGGAATATGAGGAAAACATGGATATCGCCCAGTTTTCCAAGGCCCTCGAAAGCATCTGGCGCTTTATCGGTCGCCTGAATAAATATATCGACGAGACCGCGCCCTGGATTTTGGCGAAAGACGCCGCCCAAAAAGAACGGCTGGCTACGGTCATGAACACCCTCGTCAACGCTCTGTACAAGATCGCTCTTGTCATTTACCCCTTTATGCCCGAAACCGGCCAGAAAATCCGGCGCCAGCTGGGCGTCGCGGCCGACATCAAAGCCGATCGCGTCGAAAACCTCAAGGGCTGGGCGCTCCTTGCGACCGGTCATCAATTGGGCAAGCCCGAACCGATTTTCCCGCGCCTTGACCGGGAAGAGGTCTGGAAGCTCAAAAAATCCAAAGAATTCAACCCGGATCTTGTGATCGACAATGCGATCGATATCGACGACTTCAAGAAAGTGGAGCTCCGCGTCGCGGAAATCCTTGAGGCGACCCCTGTGGAAGGCTCCAACAAGCTGCTCAAATTCAAGGTGAGCTTCGGGGACCACATCCGGCAGATTGTCTCGGGCATCGCGAAATATTATCCCGAACCCGCGGCCCTGGTGGGGAAAAAAGTCCTTGCCGTAGCGAACCTCAAAACGGTCAAACTCAAGGGGGAATTGTCCCAGGGCATGTTTCTCTGTACGGAAGACAAAAAGAACGGCATTCGCCTGATCGAGGCCGGAGCGGACATCGAACTGGACGCCACAATCAGCTGACGGGGCGTCAGCGGGGGGAGGTATGCTCGACAAACTGAAATTCATCCTCGTGATGGCCATATTCGGGACCGTGGGGCTCTTTGTGCGCAACATCGATCTTGAGCCCGGGGAAATCTCCTTTTACCGCTGCGTGATCGCCATGGTCATCATTACGACCATCGTTCTCGTCAAACGCCGCGGCGACTGGCGCGTCCCCCTGCACGGACAGTGGATTTTGATCCTGGCCTCGGGCTTCGTCCTGGGGCTCAACTGGATGTTTTTGTTCGCGGCCTACAAATACACGACCATCTCAAACGGGGTGCTCTGCTACTATATGGCGCCGGTCTTTGTGCTGATCCTGTCGCCGCCGATCTTAAAGGAAAAAGTCCCCCTGCGCAAGTATATTTTTGTCGTGACGGCTCTTGTCGGCATGGGCTTTCTCGTCGGGGCCAATCTGAGGGACATGAACGGGCGGCATTTGACGGGAATCGGTTTCGGGATCCTCGCGGCGGCCTTTTACGCGGGGCTCATCATTTTGATCAAAAAAATCAAAAAAATCCCCAGTCTCGAATCAACCATGTTCCAGTTTATCTCGGCGGTCATCACCATGTTTCCGTATATTTATATGACCTACGGGATACGGGTGTTCCGGGCGGAAGCGCGGTCCGTGATCTGGTTGCTGATGCTGGGGGTTTTGCATACGGGGCTTTGCTATATTTCCTACTTTGCGCTGCTGCAAAAACTCAAAAGCGACGTGATCGCCATCTACAGCTATATGGACCCCATCGTATCCATACTGCTGTCCATCGTCCTGCTCCACGACCGCTTGAGCGCGCTCCAGATCATCGGGGGGATCCTGATCCTGGGCTCGACGTTTTTGTCGGAGATCAGCGGACAAGGTTCCAAGGAATTTTCTTCCTAAATATTGTGAATAAAAAGCCCGCTCCGCAGTTTCGGCTCAAACCACGTGGATTTGGGCGGCATCAGAAGACCGGCGTCGGCGGTCGCGAAGAGCTCCGCGATGGACGTCGGATACATGGCGAAGGCGATTTTCATATCGGTCTGAACCCGTCGTTCCAGTTCCGAAAGGCCTCGGATCCCGCCCACGAAGGCAATGCGCTTGTCGGTCTTGGGGTCGCCTATGCCTAAGACCGGCGTCAGCAGGTGATCCTGCAAAATAGAAACGTCGAGACCCTTGACGGGGTCAGCGGATTTGATCTTGTCGGAAATCGCCAGGCGATACCATTTTCCGCCGAGGTACATGCCGATGATCCCTTTTTTATCGGGCTTCACGGGATCGGCCTCCACGGATTCCACAGGAAAATCCGCGGCGATCTTCGCCAAAAATTCCCTTTCGGAAAGTCCGTTCAAGTCCTTGACGACCCGATTGTAGTCCATAATCAAAAGTTCGTCGTCGGGAAACAATACCGACAGAAAATAGTTGTATTCCTCGCGCCCCGTATGGCGCTTATTTGCTTTTCTTCGCTCTTCGGCGACCCGAACGGCGCTTGCCGCCCGGTGGTGACCGTCGGCGATATAGGTGTGGGGGATCTCCAGAAAAGCCTCCCGGATCGCGATAACTCTGTCGATATCGCCGATCTTCCACACGGCGTGTCGGATCCCGTCGTCGCTCGTAAAGTCGTAGAGCGGTTCTTTGGCGGTCTCCCGGGCGACAATGTCCGCGAGCCCCTCATGGCGCGGGTACGCCAAAAAAATCGGTCCCGTCTGGGCGTTCAGCGTGTCGATGTGGACGATCCTGTCTTGCTCCTTTTCCCGGAGCGTATTTTCGTGTTTCAGGATCACGTTTTTCTCATAATCCTCCACGGAGGAGCAACCCACGATGCCGGTCTGGCTCCGGCCCTTCATCGTCAGCCGGTAAATATAATAAGCCGGTTGCTCGTCGGAGACAAATTCTCCCCGGGCGATCATGCCCCACAGCGTGTCATGGGCTTTTTCGTAAACCTCGGGACTGTAGGGATCCATATTCCGTTCCGGGTCAAACTGCGCCTCGGCCCTGTCAATACCCAAAAAAGACAAGGGTTCTTTTTCAAGGACAGTTCTCGCTTCTTCGGTATTGTAGACGTCATAGGGGAGCGCGGCGATACGGGACGCCAGGTCCGGCCTCGGCCGGACGGCCGCAAATGCTTTTACCACTGCCATGGGTACCTCCGAATTTTTAAACGTGAATATCATTTACATCAAATATTATTTAATCACGCGGACCTTGAAAACGCCCGGGATTTTTTTGATTTTCTCAATGACGTCAGCTTCCGCCGGGGAATCGAGGTCAAACATGCAGTAGGCGTAGTTTCCTTTGCTTTTGTTCAGCATGTTGTCGATGTTGATGCCGGAATCGCCCAAGGTTCCCGTAAACTGGCTGATCATGTTTTTTACGTTCTTGTAAACGATGGAAACGCGCCCGTCCCTTGTGGGGACGCCCATATCGCAATCGGGCAGATTCACGGAATTTTTGATGTTCCCGTTTTCGAGAAAATCCATGACTTCCCGGACGGCCATCATGGCGCAGTTGTCTTCGGATTCTTCCGTGGACGCGCCCAAATGCGGCGTCACAATGGCGTTGGGCTCGGCCAGAATTTCCGCTTCCGGAAAATCCGAGAGATATTTCCGGACTTTCCCGGATCGCAGGGCTTCCGCCATATCGGCGGAATTGACGAGAGGGCCTCTCGCGTAATTCAATATCACAACGCCCGGTTTCATGAGGTCTATCGTTTCTTTGTTGATCAAATGCTTCGTTTCGGGCAAAAGCGGCACATGGACTGTGATGAAATCGCAATTCGTAAAGATATAATGGATATCCTTCACGTGGGTTGTGCTCTTGTTGAGGTTCCAGGCCGCGTCGACGGACATATAGGGATCGTAGCCGTAGACTTGCATCCCGAGACTGATGGCGGCGTTGGCCACGAGGACCCCGACGGCTCCCAGACCGATCACGCCCAGTTTTTTGTCCTGGATCTCATAACCCGCGAAGTTCTTTTTCTGTTTTTCTGTCAATTTTTCCAGATCGGGGTTGTCTTTTTCCGAAAGGGCCCAACGGACGCCGCCGAGGATGTCCCGGGACGCTAAAAGCAAGCCGCTCAAAACCAGTTCCTTGACGCCGTTGGCGTTGGCCCCCGGCGTATTGAAGACGACGATCCCGGCTTCCGAACAGCGGTCAACGGGGATATTGTTTACGCCCGCCCCGGCTCTGGCCACGGCAAGCAACGATTCATCGAAGGGAAAGTCCTTCATTTCGGCGCTCCGCACAAGGATCACGTCGGCGTTTTCGGCGTTTTCCCGATATTTTTCCGTAAACAGACGCAGCCCCAGCTGGGAAATGGGGTTTAAACAACGATAGCGAAACATTCTGCAAACTCCTTTTTTGGTATTTTCTATTGATTTTCTGCTTCGAATTTTTTCATAAAGGCCGCGAGGGCTTTGACCCCTTCCGTCGGCATGGCGTTATAGATGCTGGCCCGCATGCCGCCCACGGAACGATGTCCCTTGAGATTTTCAAATCCGGCGGCTTTGGCCTCTTTGACAAATTTTTCGTCCAGATCTTTATTTCCGGTCACGAAGACCACGTTCATCAACGACCGGTCTTTGGGCGCGACAGTTCCATGAAAAACCTTGCTTTCCTCCAAGACATCGTAGAGAAGCTTCGCTTTTTCCTCGTTGATGGCTCTCATGGCCGCCAGTCCGCCCAGTTTTTTGAGCCATTTGAAGACGAGCCCGCAGAGATAGATACACCAGCAGTTGGGCGTATTGTACAGGGAGTCGTTATCGGCGTGGATCTTGTACTTGAGCATGGTGGGCGTCCCCGGGAGCGTTTGCTCCGTCACGAGATCCTTCCGGATTATGGTAATAACCATCCCCGCGGGACCCACGTTTTTTTGGACGCCCCCGAACAGCAATCCGTATTTCGCGACGTCGACGGGCTCCGACAGGAAACAGGAGGAAATATCCGAAACGAGGATTTTTCCCTTGGTATCGGGCAGCTTCCACATCTTGTTGCCGTGGATCGTCTCATTTTCGCAGACATAGACGTAGTCGGCTTCGGGAGATACCGCGAGATCGGTCAGATCCGGCACATAACTGTAGTTTTTATCCTCCGAAGAGGCGATTTTCCGAATGTCCCCAAAGATTTTCGCTTCCTCGAAAGCTTTTTTGGACCAGGCGCCAGTCACGATGTAATCGGCGACCCCGTGCTTCAGGAGATTCATGGGGACCATGGAAAATTGCAGATGGCCGCCCCCCTGCAGGAAAAGTACATCATAATTGTCCGGTATATTCATGAGCTCCCGGATGTCTTTTTCCGCCTCGTGCAGGATATTCTCAAAAACTTTGGATCTGTGGCTCATTTCCATGACGGACATGCCGCTTCCCTTGTAATTCAGCATTTCGGCGGCGGCGGTTTCCAGGACCTCCGCCGGCAGCATGGCCGGTCCCGCCGAAAAATTATAAATTCTTTCCACCTCACTCCTCCTGTATTCTCTTTATCGGAAATTTTTCATATTTTCATGAATTTTGTCGAGTTTATCCTGACATTCCTTCTGGATTCTTCTGTCTCTTTCGAGAATCTGCGCCGGGGCCTTGGCCAGATAGCGCTCGTCGGCCAGTTTGACGTTGATTTTTTCCAGCTCTTTTTGCACCTTGGCCGCTTCCGCCTCGAGTTTTTTCACCTCGGCTTCCGTATTCAGAAGTCCCGCCAATTCCATGTAGACCTCGGAATTTTTGGCGACCCGGAAACCGCTCTGGGCGGGCTTTTGGATATCCGCGCCGTAAGTCAGTTCCCCGATCCGGGCAAGGCTTTTGATAAAGGTCTCGTTTTCTCTGAGGGCGTCAAGTTCCTCGGAATCGGCGGTCTTGATCCGGACATTGGCTTCCTTCCCCGGGGAAATCCCCATTTCCGCCCGGATATTCCGGAGGGAGGACACGACCTCTTCCATATAGGCAAATTGTTTTTCGATCTTGGGATTGACTTGCGCGTCGTCGCAGACCGGATAGGCTTCCAGCATGATCGTCGGCCCGTCGCCTTTTTTGATCCGCTGCCAGATTTCCTCCGTAATGAAGGGCATATAGGGATGGAGCAGCCGGAGCCCCGCTTCAAGCACGGTCCACAATACAACCTGGGCCGTCAGCTTCGATTGTTTTCCGCTCTCGTCTTTATTATAGAGACGCGCCTTGGCGATCTCCACATACCAGTCGCAGAAATCCCCCCGCAGGAACTCATAGACAGCCTTGGCCGACTCGTCCAGTACATAGCGGTCGATTTTTTCGGCCGCCTCTTTGGCGGTGGCGTTGAGCCTCGACAAAATCCATTTGTCCACCAGTTCATAGCGGATATCTTCGGGCTTCACGTTTTGAATATCAAAATCCTCAAGATTCATCAATACAAAGCGGGAGGCGTTCCAGATCTTGTTGGCAAAATTCTTCCCCATATCGAGGAGCTTGACGCTCCAGCGGACGTCCTGCCCCGGCGAGGTGTTGTAGATCATGGCGAAACGCATGGCGTCGGCGCCGTGTTCGTGGATGATGTCGATGGGGTCCGGGGAATTGCCGAGGGACTTGGACATTTTCCGCCCCTGCTCGTCGCGGACGATCCCGTGCAGGAACACATGCCGGAAAGGCACGTCCTTCATTTCGTACATGCCGAGCATGATCATCCGGGCGACCCAGAAAAAGAGAATATCGGCGCCGGTCACAAGGACCGAGGTCGGGTAAAATGTCGCCAGTTCCTTTGTCCGCTCGGGCCAGCCCAGCGTCGAGAAGGGCCACAGGCCCGAAGAAAACCAGGTATCGAGGACATCTTCCTCCTGTACGAGGGGGACGTCTTTTCCATAGTGCTTTTTCGCCATTTCTATGGCTTCTTTTTCTTCTGTCGCCACAAACATGGCCTTGTCCGGCCCGTACCAGGCGGGAATCCGGTGCCCCCACCACAATTGCCGGGAAATACACCAGTCCCGGATATTGTTGAGCCAGTTGTAATAAACTTTTTCCCAGCGTTTGGGAATGATCTCAATCCGTCCGTCCTGTACGGCCGCCAGAGCCACGTCGGCCAGAGGACGCATTTTTACAAACCACTGCATGGATACACGGGGCTCTACCACGGTGTCGCAGCGATAACAATGCCCCACGTTATGGGTGTGGGCTTCTGTTTTGACCAGGTAGTTTCCTCCTTCGAGATCCCGGACGACGGCTTTTCGCGCGTCTCCCATGGACATGCCCGCGTAGGCGGGATAATCGGCCGTGACTTTCCCGTCGGCCGTATTCATGGAGATCACGGGGAGATTGTGCCGTTTTCCGACCTCAAAGTCGTTGGGATCATGGGCGGGGGTGATTTTGAGGGCGCCGGTACCAAATTCCCTGTCCACGTAACTGTCGGCGATTACGGGGATCTCCCGTCCCACCAGCGGCAAAATCACGGTCTTCCCCACGAGATGCGCAAAGCGCGGATCTTCGGGGTGGACGGCCAGGGCCGTATCGCCCAGCATGGTCTCGGGACGGGTCGTGGCGACCGTCAGAAATTCCTCCGAATCCTTGACCGGATAGCGCACATACCAGAGATGTCCTTCCTCTTCCGTATGCTCCACTTCGTCGTCGGAGAGGGCCGTGCCGCAGCGGGGGCACCAGTTGACCATATATTCGCCCTTATAGACGAGACCTTCGTTGTAGAGGTCAACAAAAATAGCCCGAACGGCGTGGGAAAGCCCCTCGTCCATAGTAAATCGCTCCCGGTCCCAGTCCAGGGACGCGCCCAGCATCCGCAGCTGCTGGTTGATGATGCCGCCGTGCTTTTCCTTCCATTCCCAGGTCATTTCGATAAATTTATCCCGGCCCACTTCTTCTTTCGTTTTTCCCTCGTCGGCCAGTTTCCGCTCGACTTTGTTTTGGGTCGCGATGCCGGCATGGTCGCAGCCGGGCACCCACAGCGTATTGTAGCCGCACATGCGCTTGTATCGGATCAGGGTGTCCTGGATGCAGTTGTTCAGCACGTGTCCCATATGCAGGATGCCGGTCACGTTGGGCGGGGGGATCACGATGGAATAATGTTCCTTCCCCGGGGTCATGAGCCCGGAAAAATATTTCTTCTCCTCCCAGATTTTATACCATTTTTCTTCAATATCTCTCGGTGAATACTGCTTTTCCATCTCCATTTTATCGCATCTCCTGTAAATTATTCACTATGGTTTCGATTTCCTCCAACAGTTTTTCCTTTCCGTACCCGCTCTGCGACGAATGAAAGAACACATCCTTCCGCTCGAATTGTAGTTTTTTCCCGATTTCCCGCAAACTGTTCGTCCGCTCGTTGCCCGAGACCTTGTCGACCTTGGTAAAGATGAGCCGGTGGGGGACCTCATTTTCCTTGAGCCAGCGCAGCACTTCCATGTCGTCTTCATTGGGTATCCGGCGGATATCCAGCAGCAAAAAAATCAGCTTTTTCCGCGCCGACAGCAAATAGGCGTTGATGGTCCTGTTCCAGTCCTGCTTCATGGCCTTGGGGACCTTGGCGAAGCCGTAGCCCGGGAGGTCCACGAAATAAAATTGCCGGTTGATCAGAAAATAATTGATCAGCTGGGTCCGCCCCGGGGTTTTGCTCGTCACCGCGAGTTTTTTCCGGCCCGCGAGGCTGTTGATCAGCGAGGATTTGCCGACATTGGAGCGGCCCACAAAGGCAAATTCCGGGAAAGGTAAGGCTTCCGGGTAATCTTTGGGATAGACGGCGGATTTGACAAAATCCGCCTGCTTGATTGTCATGGCCGGCTCCTCAATTGGCAAAGACTAGTTTTTCCACGTCTTCGTAGTTCTTGACGAAGTGGAATTTCATGTTCTTGGAGACTTCTTCGGGAATATCGCTTTCGTCGACCCGGTTGTCATCGGGGAGGATCACTTCGTAAATGCCCGCCCGATGGGCGCCGATGACTTTTTCCTTGACGCCGCCGATGGCCAGCACCTCGCCTCTGATGGTGATTTCGCCGGTCATGGCGATATCCTGCTTGACTTTCTTGCCGGTGACGACGGATATGATCGTGGTCGCGATGGTGATCCCCGCCGAAGGGCCGTCTTTTGGCGTCGCCCCTTCGGGAAAATGCAGATGGATGTTGTTCTTTTCAAAGAAGTCGTCCGTCAGCGCCACGTATTTTTGCGGGTTGGCTTTGACATAGGTATAGGCCACCTGGGCCGATTCCTTCATGACGTTGCCCAAGGTTCCGGTCAGCGAGAGTTCCCCCTTGCCGGGTATGGCTACGCCCTGTACTTCCAGCGTCACGCCGCCGACAGCCGTCCAGGCCAGTCCGTTGACGTTTCCGATCTTCGGTTCTTTTTCCGAGACCTTGTCCGGGCGGAATTTTGGCTTGCCCAGGTATTTTTCCAGCATGTCGTCCGTGATCACGACCTGCGACAGATCCTGTTCGACGACTTCCCTGGCCAGTTTACGGCACAGCGAGACGATTTCCCGTTTGAGGTTCCGGACGCCGGCCTCCTTTGTGTATTCGTTGATCATGCGCAGGATGATCGCTTCGGGGATCTCCAGCTCCAAGCCCGTCAGGCCGTTTTCCTCCTTGGCCTGCGTGATCAGAAATCTATTGGCGATATGCAATTTTTCGTATTCCGTATAGGAGGAGAGCTCAATGACCTCCATTCTGTCCACCAGAGGCTGGCTCACGTTGCGCAAATCGTTGGCCGTGGCCACAAAGAACACCTTGGACAGATCGTAGGGGATGTCGATGTAGTGGTCGTCAAAGGCCTTGTTTTGCTCGGGGTCCAGGACCTCCAGCATAGCTGAGGCCGGATCGCCCTTGTAATCGTTGGACATTTTGTCGATTTCGTCCAAAAGCATAACGGGATTTTTCGTCCCCGCGTCCTTCATGGCCTTGATGATCTTGCCGGGCATGGAGCCGATGTAGGTCCTGCGATGTCCTCGAATTTCCGCCTCATCCCGCACGCCGCCCAGGGAAACCCGGACGAATTTCCGGCCCATGGCCTCGGCGATGGATTTGACGAGGGAAGTCTTTCCGACGCCCGGCGGTCCCGCGAAGCAGAGGATGCTTCCCTTCATGGCCGGATTGAGTTTTTTGACCGCGAGATAATCCAATACGCGCTCTTTCGCTTCTTTGAGCCCATAATGATCCCGTTCGAGGATCGCGTTGGCCTTCTCGAGATCCACGATATCTTTGGTCATCTTTTCCCAGGGAAGTTCCAGGAGCGTCTCGATGTAGTTGCGGGAGACCGTGGATTCCGCCGAATAGGGCGGCATTTTCGCCAATTTTTTCATTTCGGCGTCTATCTTTCCCTTGACATCTTTGGGAATGCGGGCTTTCTGCAATTTCTCCAGCAGATCCAGCATATCGTCATCCTGGGAATAATCGCCCAATTCTTCCTTCATGGCCGCGATTTTTTCCTTGATGTAATAGGCCTTCTGAGATTCGTTCATCTTCGTTTTGACCTTGTCGTCGATCTTTTTCTCCAGGGAGGCGATTTCCATTTCGTTGGTCAGCAGATTGATCAGTTCCTCGCCCCGTTCCCGGATATCGAAGATTTCCAGCAGCGTCTGTTTGGACGTCGAGTTGATGGGCAGGTTGGAGGAAATCAAATCGAAGACATTGTTGATGTCTTTTATCCCTTTTAAATTGACCAGCAAATCCGCGTTGATCCTGCCGGTCAGCGCGACATATTTTTCGAAGTAACTGATGACTTTCCGATAGACGGCCTCGGTTTCCTTTGTCTCGGAATTGGTGCATTTGACGATCTTGTACGTCGCCCGGTAGTAGGCGTCTTCCAGGTCAATGGTTTCAAATTCGATCCGGTCTTCGGCTTCCACAAGAACTTTTACGGTATTGTTGGGCATTTTGACGATCTGCAGGACATTGACGACCACGCCGATGGAATAGATATCGTTTTTCGTGTTGATGCCTTCTTTGAGCGGGTCTTTCTGCATGCCGAGGACGAGTTTCGTCTTGGTGTTGACCGCTTCGTCCAATGTATCTTTACTTTTTACCCTGCCCACATAGATCGGCGTCACAATGCCCGGGAAAATCACCACATCCCGCGTCGGTAAAAAGAACGCTTTTTCCATTTTGACCTCCTTATTCTTTCTCCGTGATCACTTTTGCCGGCTCAAGTACCGCGTCTTCGCCGACGATGACTTTTTTGATCGTTTTGTCCGAGGGCACCTGATACATGATTTCGTTCATGGTCTGTTCCAAAATGGAACGCAACCCTCTTGCGCCGATTTTTCGCTCAAGGGCCAGTTTCGCCACTTTGGTGAGGGCCTCTTCCGTGAATTCCAGCGATACCCCTTCAAGCTCGAAGAGTTTCTTGTATTGCTTCACGATGGCGTTTTTGGGCTCCGTCAGAATGCGGATCAGCGCCTTTTCGTCGAGGTCGCTGAGCGTGGAGATGATGGGGAGCCTCCCGACCAGTTCGGGGATGATGCCCTGCTTGATCAGATCTTCGGGGAGGACCTTCAAAAAGGTCATGCCCGCGGTTTCTTCGGAATTGGCGACGAGGTCGGAACCGAAGCCGATGACTTTCTTGTTCGTCCGGGCTTTGATGACTTTTTCGAGGCCTTCAAAGGCGCCGCCGACGATAAAGAGGATATTGGTCGTATCGATTTCGATCAGGTCTTGATTGGGGTGTTTCCGCCCCCCCTTGGGCGGTACCTGGGATTTCGTCCCTTCGATGATTTTGAGCAGAGCCTGTTGCACGCCCTCGCCCGACACGTCCCGGGTAATCGAGAGATTCTCCGATTTTCTGGCGATTTTGTCGATTTCGTCGATGTAGACGATCCCCCGTTCCGAGGCTTCCACGTCGTAATCGGAGGCCTGCAGGAGCCGGACGAGCACGTTTTCCACGTCATCGCCCACATAGCCCGCCTCGGTCAGGGTCGTGGCGTCGGCGATGGCGAAGGGTACGCTCAATATCCGCGCCAGCGTCTGAGCCAGGAGCGTCTTGCCCGAGCCTGTGGGCCCGATCAGGAGGACGTTGGATTTTTGCAATTCCACATTGTCGCTGTTTTTGCCCTGGGCCACGTCGGCGATTCGCTTGTAGTGATTGTACACGGCCACGGAGAGGACTTTTTTCGTGTCCTCCTGCCCGATCACGTAGTCGTCCAGTTTTTCCTTGATCTCCCGGGGCGTCAGAAGTTTTTGCTTCAGCGCCTTGCCGTAGCGATTCCGGGGAGCACTCTCCCGGGAAACCTCAAGAATCTCGAAGCAGCTTTCGATGCATTTATCACAAATCAGTGCCCCGTCTATTCCGCTGAAGAGCTTGGACACTTCGTTCTCACTCTTCCCGCAGAAAGAACATCTCACTTTTTTTACCATCATTCCGGCATCTCCTTATTTGCGAAAGATCTGGTCAATGAGCCCGTAATCCAGAGCCTCGGCCGCGGACATAAAATTGTCCCGCTCCGTATCCCCGAGGATTTGCTCAACGGATTTTCCCGTGATGTTTGCCAGAATCTGTGATATTTCTTTTTTTATGCGCAAAATTTCCTGCGCCTGGATCTGAATATCGGTGGCCTGACCCTTTGCGCCGCCCGAGGGCTGATGAATCATGATCCGCGCGTGTTCGAGAGCATAGCGTTTCCCCTTTGCCCCCGCCGCCAGCAGCAGCGCCCCCATGCTGGCCGCCTGTCCGATGCAGACGGTCTGTACGTCGGGTTTGATGTAATTCATCGTATCCAAAATGGCCATGCCGGCGGTAACTACGCCGCCGGGGCTGTTGATATACAGAATGATGTCCTTGGCGGGATCCTCCGCCTCGAGGAAGAGCAACTGGGCCACAATGGCGTTGGCCACCACATCGTCCACTTCCGTACCCAAAAACACGATTCGATCCTTTAACAGTCTGGAATAGATGTCGTAAGCCCGTTCCGAGCGTCCGTCATTTTCGATCACTGTGGGATTGTACATAGCTGATAGCCTCCCTTTTTGTTTAAAATTTAATTCAACAAATCAACAGAGGGATCGTATCTCTGTTCATTTTTTCAATCAAATTTGTCCGGTACGGGAAAGCTTCCTTTCCCGTACCGGTGAAAATCCTCAGGCTGTGGGCGTGGCTGACTCTGCGACAAAATCCAGCGCCTTTTCCAGGGTCTGTTCAGAGCGGATTGAGTTTTGCAAATTCTCTATATTTCCGCTTTTGCTGATATCTTCTTTGAATTTTTCGAGATCGGTTCCGTAATATTTGGCGATTTCCTCCATGCGCCGGGTCACTTCCTCATCGCTCACGGTAATGTTCTCGTTTTTGGCGATGGCCGAAAGGATCAGCTCCGTCCGGACTTTGATGACGGCCATGGGGGCGATCTGCTTTTCGAGGGAGCTGATATCGGAACCGGTCATTTTGAGGTAGGATTCGAGTTTGATCCCCTGCGCGCCCAACTGCTGTTCCATTTCCCGGATCCGGTTCGTGATTTCCCCGGCGATCATGGAAAAAGGCACTTCCACCTTGGTTTCGGCGGCGATTTTGTCGAGGAGCTTTCCCCGGTAATCACCCTCTACCCGTCGTTCTTCCCTGATTTTCACTTCTTCCCGTTTCTTTTCTTTGAGGTCGGCCAGGTTTTCATAGCCGAATTCCCCGGCCAGCTCGTCGGTCCATTCGGGCAGTTTGAGCTGTTTGACGGCGTTGACTTTGACTTTGAAGACCGCGGGTTTCCCGGCGAGTTCTTTCGCGTGGTAATCGGCGGGGAATGTCACGTTGACCTCGCCCGACTGTCCGGCCGTATAGCCCACGAGCTGATCCTCAAAGGTGTCGATAAACATCTTCGAGCCCAATTTCAAGAGGTGGGAATCGCTTTTTCCGCCGTCAAAGGGTACGCCGTCGATGGATCCGTCGTAGGCCAGATCAAGGGTATCGCCTATTTGCGCTTTATATCCGTCTTCGGCGGCGACGAGTTGTCCTTTGCTGCGTTGCATCCGCTCGAGCTCCGCGGCGAGGACGTCGTCGCTCATGACGAAGGTTTCCTTTTCCGCGGAGAGGCCTTTATATTCGCCGAGGGTGATCTCGGGATAGACGTCGATCTGGAAGACCATGTCGAGGCCCCCGTCTTTGAGGTCCGTACGGAGTTCCTGAATATAGCTGATCGGAACGATATTTTCCGCTTTGACCGCCGTGTCGTAATGCTGTTCCAGCATTTTCTCCACGACCTGCCCGATCACGTTTTCCTTGTATTCCTGTTCAATCCTTTCCAGCGGCGCTTTTCCCTTCCGAAAACCTTTGATTTCCACCTTGTCCTTCATGTCGTTCAAAATCTGTGTCTTGACCGGATTGATTTCCTCCGCGGACAGCGAGATGGTCATTTCCACCGCCGAATTGGGCAATTTCTTCACTTGGTGATTCATTTTCCTTGTTCCTCCTTCATTGGCATACTGGATTGATATACATTAAAATTTATTTATTTTATTTATTTTATTTATTTTCTTTTTTTTCGATATTATGCTTGTTTTTTCGTTTATTCGACGATCTTCAAGTCCCGGACCCGGATCTGGATGATATTTTCCCCGCGGAACATGGTTTTTTCCGGATAATAGACGATATCGACCTTTTGGTTTTCGATCCTGTCGCCGTCGATTTTGTGCCCGAGCTCAAAGGCCACCATATGGTAGGTCCTGTCGTTTTTCAGGATCATCCCGTTGAAATGCCTGTCTCCGACGCCGAATTTTTTGACGTTGATGATTGTGACGCCCCGATCCAGAAAAAGCGGATTGGGGTTTCCGAGGCCGAAGGGGGCGATGCACTCAAGCTCCGTAAAGAGCTCGTCGCTCACGTTTTCCACCGGAAATTCCGCGTCGATCCGAAGGACCATTTCTTCCTTCCGGACGTCCATATTGTCGATGACTTCTTGGTATTCCCGGGCGATTTCCGGGATTTTCTTCTGCTCCACCACGAAGCCCGAGGCGAGATCGTGACCGCCGAAGCGGATCAGGCTTTCTTTCATATTTTCAA
The DNA here is from genome assembly GCA_031272775.1 of Fusobacteriaceae bacterium. Lineage (NCBI taxonomy): Bacteria > Fusobacteriati > Fusobacteriota > Fusobacteriia > Fusobacteriales > Fusobacteriaceae > Fusobacteriaceae bacterium. The sequence goes on from JAISTB010000027.1 coordinate 71,884, forward strand.
AGATATTGAAGATGGAAATCCCGTTGATGCTCCTGCACGAAGCCTTACCGAAGCCGTTTTTGACGGCGATCAGCGTCACGGGCACGTTGTATTTGATGCTGAGCCTCGAGGAAACGACGCCGATCACGCCCGGATGCCATTTTTCCGAATAAAGGAACAGACTTTTGATGCTGTCCCGGCTTCTTTTGGAGACTTCCCGGATCGCGTCCTCGTAGATCTTTTTTTCCAGTTCCCTGCGAATTTTGTTGTTTTTCTTCATTTCCTCGATAATATTGTAAATGGCGAAGTCGTCGTCTTCGGTAAAAAAGTCGGCGCCCATTTTGGAATCCCCGATTCTTCCGAGGGAATTGATCAGCGGGGAAATGAAATAACTGACGTCTGTGGTGGTGACGGCTTTGTCCGTGAGCCGCAGGTAGCGCATGAGATAGGTCAAGCCCTTGATTTTCGTCTCCCGGATGCGGCGCAGGCCCTCTTTGATGATGATCCGATTCTCGGACACCATGGGGACCACGTCGGCCACGGTCCCGATCATGACGATATCCATATAGCGGTAAATATTCTCCACCGGCAGACCGAAGGTCTTGCAGATCCCCTGGGCCAGCTTCAAGACGACCCCCGCTCCCGAAAGAAACTTGAAGGGGTAGGATTCGCTCATTTTGGGATTGATGACAAGGACGCTGTCGTCGGCCTTGTCCCTGACGGCCATATGGTGGTCGGTCACGATGATGTCGAGCCCCAGGGAACGGGCATAGGCCACGTCTTCGATTTTGTTGTAGCCGGTGTCGACGGTGATAATCAGTTTTCCGTCCCGTTCGTGGATAAAATCGATGGTCTTCCGGTCGAGGCCGTAGCTCTCCTCCATGCGGCGGGGGATGTAGTAGTCGACCTCCGCGCCCAGATCCCGAAGGACGAGAACGAGGAAGGCCGTCGACGTAATGCCGTCCACATCGTAGTCCCCGTAGACAAATATTTTTTCTTTGTTTTTGATGGTCCGGTCGATGAGGGCTATGGCCGGCCGCATCATTTCAAAGGCAAAGGGATCGAAAAAATCCGCTTCCGTGGGGTGAATAAATTCCCTGACATTTTCCTCTTTCTGAAATCCCCTGTTGAGCAATAGTGTTGTCACAAGCCGGCTCTGTTCCCATTTCCAAGCGTTGTCTGAGATCTCGACGGGCTCCGGTGAATTGTATTCCCACTTCATTTCGTCAAATCACTTTCCTTTTAGACCTTCCAGAATTTTGTTGATTTTTGCCGAGTATTCCATGGAATCATCGATCTTGACCCGGATTTCCGGAACGAGACGCAAAGCCAGTTCGTCGGCGATTTTTTTCCGCAGGAAGCCCTTGATTTCCTCAAGTCCCTGTTCCACTTCCTTTTTGCGGTTTTCAACTTCTTCGACGGTCGTCGCCTCCGTGGGCGGCAGGATGCTGAAATACACGTCTGCGAATTTCAGATCGTCGGTAATCCGCGCCTTTGTCACCGACACGATACCCTTGATCCGGGGATTCTTGATTTCCGTCAACAGGACGTTGCCCAGAACCCGAACCACTTCTTTTTCAATGCTTGCCAGTCTTTCTCTTTTCATTCCGCTCCCCTCCCATTCTTCGCGCGGCGCCTGCTCTCGATTACTTCAGCGCCCGCTGGATTTCCTCGATTTCAAAGCTTTCCACAATGTCCCCTTCTTTGATGTCGTTGAAGTTTTCGATGCCGAGGCCGCATTCCTGACCGGCGCTCACTTCTTTGACGTCGTCCTTGTAGCGTTTCAGCGAGGACAGTTTTCCTTCGTAAATCACGATCCCGTTTCTCAGGATCCGGATGTTGCTGTCATTTTTGATCTTGCCGTCCACGACCATACAGCCGGCGATGTTGCCGACCTTCGACACCCGGAAGATCTTCTTGATCTCGATCCGGCCCATGTACACTTCGCGGAATTCCGGCTCCAGCATACCGGCCAGCGCTTTTTCGATGTCCTCCGTGATGTGGTAGATGATGTTGGACGTTCGGATCTCGACGCCGTTCAGTTCCGCCTCCTTGATGGCCTTGGTTGTCGGCCGCACATGGAAGCCGATGATGATGGCGTTTGAAGCGGCGGCCAATTTCACGTCGCTTTCGGTGATGGCGCCCGAGGCCGCCTGGATGATGCTTACGGCCACCTCGTCATTGGAGAGCTTCTCGAGGGATTCCCGCAGGGCGTCCACGGATCCTTTGGAGTCCGCCCGCAACACGAGACTCAATTCCTTGATGTTTTCCTGCTCAAACTGATTGGAGAGGGACTCAAGGGAAACGTTTTTCCGCTTGGTCTCTTTGAGTCTGCGTTCTTTGGCCACTTCTTCGACGATCCGCTTCGCGTGCTGCTCGTTCTTGATCACATAGAGCACTTCGCCCGCTTCGGGGACCTGGTTGAATCCGATGATCTCCGCCGGCTGCGAAACGCCCACTTTGTCGATCCGTTCTCCCTTGTCGTTGACGAGGGCCCGGACTTTGCCGTAGACCTCTCCGGCCACGATGACGTCGCCGATCTTGAGATTGCCTTCCTGGACGATCAAGTCCACGATGGGGCCCACCTTGGGGTCCAGTCGCGACTCGAGCACGACGCCCTTGGCCCTTTTCTTGTGATTGGCCTTGAGCTCGAGGATTTCCGAGGTGATGAGGATCGTATCGAGCAGACTGTCGAGGTTGATCTTCTTTTTGGCGGAAATCTCCACAAATTCCGTATCGCCGCCCCATTCCACCGAGACGAGTCCCTGTTCCATGAGCCCCTGCTTTACTTTGAGCGCGTTGGCTTCCGGCTTGTCGATTTTGTTGACGGCCACGATGATGGGCACTTTCGCTGCCCTGGCGTGGGAAATGGCTTCTATGGTCTGAGGCATGACGCCGTCATCGGCCGCCACAACGAGGATGGCGATATCCGTTACCTGCGCTCCCCGGGCCCGCATATCCGTAAAGGCCTCATGGCCCGGCGTATCCACGAAAGTAATCTGCTTTCCGTCTTTGAGCACCTGATAGGCGCCGATTTTTTGGGTAATGCCGCCCGCTTCGCCGTCGACGACGTTTGTGGAGCGGATGGCGTCAAGGAGCGAGGTCTTTCCATGATCCACATGGCCCATGATGGTAATGATCGGGGGCCTCGGCTCCAGATCCTCGGGCCGGTCGGCGATCTCGAGATCAAATTTTTCGCCGAATTCGAGATCCTGCACCTCTTCCTTTTCCACGAGCACATTGTATTGTTCGCCCAATTCCTCGGCCAGCTCGATGGTGATGGGGCTGTTGATCGTGAGCATCTTTCCCTTGAGAAAGAGTTTTTTGATCAAATCGCCGGAACCGACGCCGATTTTTCCGGCAAATTCCCCGAGGGAAATCTCCCCGATGATTTTGATCAGTTTAATTCCGTCTTCTTCGATCACTTCTGTCGTGTTCGTACTGGCTGTCCTCATAGTGAAATCGCTTCTTTTTCCTTTTTTCTTCCTGTTTTTTTCTTTCTTGATCGGGACGAATTGACCTTTTTGTCCCTTGCTCCCGAAATCCGTCAAGGGCTCTTCTTCTTTTTCCCCCGGCGTCCCGTACCTGAGGTCCTTGGTGAAGTCGCCTTCCCGCTCCCGGACCGGTTTGGGTTTTTTCTTGTCTTTCGGTTTCTGGGGAGCGGCTTTTGCCGTTGGCTGAACTTGCCCCACGGGGGCTTGTCCCTTGAAACCGGGGCCCTTGTCGGCCTTGGGCGGTTCCACTTTGGGCGCTTCTTTCGGCGTCGCTTTGGGCGCCTGCGCGACAGGCTCAGTCTTTTTCACGGGCGGCTTGGCCGCCGTCTGTTCCTGGGGCCTTTTTTCCCTGACCGCCTGAGTCTCCGGTTTCCGGACAGGCTGCTGCGGTTTTCGCGCCGCCTGCGGCTTGTCCTGATCGTCAAGGAAGGACCTGATTTTTTCTATGATAGACTCGTCTTCGATAACCGAAGTATGAGATTTCAGTCCCAGGTTGAATTTTTCATTGAGCGTATCCTTCAGTTTGGCGCTTCCGCCCGGTTTTTGATACCGTTCGTATTCTTTCGCCAGTTCATATACTTTGATTTTTTTCATAAACCACCTCACCTGATTTGGTCAATCAGCCCTTTCGCTGTTTTTTTGTTCCTGATCCCGACCGCGTTCACTTCTTCTTTGCCGAAGATATCGCCCAATTGCGATTTCGTCCCGCCGGTAACGGTTGTTATCCCGTATTCCTCCGCTTTCCCGCGGATTTCCCGCTCGGGCTTCTCCGCGATATCCGAGGCGAGAATGATAAAATGCACGTTTTCGATCCAGTCGAGGATCATGTTTGTCCCGAAGACCAGTTGCCCGGAGTGTTTCATGGGCCGCAGGATGTTCAGATAGTCGGTCTCCTCCCGTTTCAGTTTGCCCAGCATCTTCATGAGCTCGTCGGGCGGGACCTTGATTTTTTTGTGTTTGGCCAGTTTCCGCAGGCAGTCATGGCTTTGGCAAATGTAATACCCGCGGGCCTGAGCGGTCATTTTTTCATCGAAGACATAAGCGTCAGGGCCTTGTTGACAGATTCTGAAAAGATTTTCTTTGCCGGTTTTTTTTCTGCAGATCAGACATGTCCGCTCGGGCGCATGCTTGGGGGTCAAACTTCCGTGGCCTCCGTTTTTTTCTTTCTGCCGGCCTTTTTCTTTTCTGTCGCGACTTCCTCCGCCGCTTCAGCCTCGGGCGCTTCGCCCGCCGGCTCCTCCACGGCTTCTTTTTTCTTTCTTGTCCGCTTGGGCTTTTCTTCTGCTACCGCTTCGGCTGTATTTTCTTCCGCGATTTCCGCGGGAATGTCTTCCTTCTTCTTTCTCGTCCGCTTGGGTTTTGCTTCGGGAGTCTCCTCGACTGTGACCGCTTCCTCAATCTCCGCGGGAACGTCTTCTTTCTTCTTTCTCGTCCGTTTGGGCTTTGCTTCCGCAGCGGCCTCTTCCGGCGCTTCATCTATCTTTTCTTCCGCCGCCTCTTCCGCGCTTGCCTCCGCTGCGGCCGCCTCCGCTTCCAATCTCGCTTTTTCCTCGGCCTCTTTGGCCAGTCTCGCCATTTTAGCGGCTACGCCGGCCGCGGCTTTTTCCTGGGCCGCTTTGAGTTCCTGCAGCCGTTCTTCCTCTTCCTGGACCGTCTTGATGTCGATGCGCATGCCTGTCAATTTGGCGGCCAGTCTCGCGTTCTGACCGTTTTTCCCGATGGCCAGCGACAGCTGGGAATCGTCCACGATGACCCGGGCCGTGCTCTGGTCTTCCTGGACTTCGACGGATCTGACCTTGGCCGGGCTCAAGACCGCCGATACGAAATCAGCGGTATTTTCCCGCCAGTTGACGATATCGATTTTTTCGCCGTTCAGTTCGTCGACGATATTTTTGATCCGGGCGCCGCGCTGTCCGATGCAAGCGCCTACCGTGTCGATGTTTTTGTCATTGGAAAATACGGCTACCTTTGCCCGGGAGCCCGCTTCCCTGGCCACGGCCTTGACTTCGATAATGCCGTTGGTGATCTCGGGCACCTCGAGCTCGAAGAGCTTGCGCAGCAGGCCCTCGTGCTTTCTCGAGATGACGACCCGGGGGAATTTGCTGGTCTTTTCCACTTCGACGAGATAGACCTTGACCCGGTCCCCGACCCGGTACGTATCGGCCGGCGACTGCTCGCCGGGGGTCAGGATGGCTTCCGCCCCGTAAAATTCCACGAAAATATTCCGCTTGTCGTCGATCCGGCGGATGATGCCGGTAATGATGTCAAATTCCTTGTCTTTAAATTTATCGTAAATAAACTGTTTTTCCGATTCCCGAACTTTCTGGATCACGATCTGCTTGCCGTTCTGGATGGCGTTGCGGCGGAAATCCTCGCAGTTGATCTCAATCTTGACGATATCGCCCACCTTGGCTTTTTTGTTGTGCTCATGGGCGTCTTCCAGCGAAATTTCAAGCGCTGCGTCGTAGAGATCCTCTTCGGAGACGACGGTCTTCACCTCGAAGAGTTTGACTTCGCCGGTCTCCCGGTTGATTTCCACCTCGACGTTTTCCTCTTCCCCGTAATTTTTTTTGTATGCTACGAGCAGAGCCTGTTCCACCGTCTGTAAAAGTACCTCTCTGGAGATCCCCTTTTCTCTTTCGAGCTCTTCCAGGGCTTCCAAAAATACCTTTCCGTCTTTGCTTTTCATTTTATTCCTGTCCCTCCTAAAGAATTCTTATTCGTCATTCCGCATCACTGAAATCAAACACAAGGTTCGCTTTTTTGATTTCCCCGCAGGGGATGGGAATCTCTTCTTTTCCGCTGTCAATGACGAGCGTTTCCGCGTCGCAGGAGATGATTTTTCCTTCCAGGGTTCCCGCGCCCGCGATTTTATGTTTCAGGGAAATTTTGGCCTTTTCCCCCCGGAAGCGGATATAATCCTCCGTTTTCTTCAGGGGCCGCTCAAGGCCCGGCGAGGATACCTCGAGGAAAAACTTGCGGTCGATGATCCGGTCGATGTCCTCTTCGACCTTGCCGCTCAAAAGCGCGCAATCCTCAAGGGAAATGTCCCTGTCCGGGTACTCGGCGTAGATCCGCACGTACCAGTATCCGCCGTCCTGCAAATATTCCACGTCCACGATCCGCATACCCAGCGCCGCCGCCGCCGTGTCGGCGATGTCATTGAGTTTCTTCAGGATCTCTTCATTTTCCCGCATGGCGGGGTCCGTCTTTTTCATGTTTTTTTCCTCACCTCGTCTTTCCCCTCTCTCAAACTATTAAATAGGGAGCGATTGATCGCTCCCTAGAATAAACATCTAAGTTCTACACTAATGATAGCACAAAATGACTGATTTGTCCAGAATTTTTTTATAATTGATCTTACTTGACAAATCAGCTCTTTTACAGTAATATACTATCAACCACATGAAAAAGGAGGAGGAATATGCCGCAGGAAAAAAAGAATCAGCAACTCTACAAAAAAGATTCTCTTGAAACATGGGACAGAGAAAATGTGGCGGGCGGGACCGGAACTTTCGCCGGGAAGTTCTCTTTTACGAGAAATAACGCCGAACCGGATTATATCATCAGGGAAATCGGATGGACGACGCTGGATAAGGGCGCTTCCCTCGGCTTTCACAAACATGAGGACAATGAGGACGCCTATATCATCGTCTCGGGCGAGGGCGAATTCACGGATAGCGATGGCGTAGTGACAAAGATCGCAGCGGGCGATATCACGATCGCGCGCCGCGGGCAGTCTCACGCGATCAGACAAACCGGTGAGGAACCGCTTGTTTTCCTGGATGTGATTGCCAAGATTCCGGAAAAATCATCATAATTTTCAAGTGTAAAATTGAAAAGAGGCGATAGCGTCTTGGGGATTTTTATGAAAAAACTGGCCTGTATTCTGAAAGTTTTGCTCTTTTTCATTCTGGTAAGCCCTCTATGCGGAAATACGCGGGTTGACCGCCTGGCGCCGGATCTTCCGGCCGCTCTGGAAGTAAGCGGATATCCGGAAGACCCCTCGACGTCCCGGATTTTTTCTCTCGTCCCCGAAGAACGCGCCGCCGGAAGTTTTATTTTTGATCTCCCGCCGGAAAAACGGCGTCTATTTTGTCAGATCTCCTTGCTCTCCCCTTCTCATTTCCTGATATTTTGCGATTAACAGAAAAAA
>JAISTB010000028.1 GCA_031272775.1 Fusobacteriaceae bacterium
CAAAAAGAAATTTTTGACACGATGAGGCGGACAAGAGGTGCAAAAAATGAAACAACGCGGGTTGCAATAAATTTTAAATTATTTTTGTATATGATTGGGCCGACGCCTGTATATGGGGGCGTGTCCGTTGCAAGAGACGCAAGGCATTGCGTCTCTACGGGGATAACCTGAAAATTTTCGAAATAAAAAAGGCGGAACCGAAATTCCGCCTGTAAAATCGCGTTCTACGCCTCTTTTGCCTGTTCCGCGGCCTCGGCGCGCAAATCCTACTTTCTCTGCGTCGCCATAGCAAAATGGATGGCCTCACTTTTTACCGCGTTCATGCGTTCCGTGACCCTGGCATCATACAGTTCCTGCAAATCTGTCCAAAATTCACGATTAAGGCCAAAATATTCTGAAAGACGGGCGGACATATCTGCCGTCATTTTTGTTTTTCCGTCCAGGATGCGATGAATTCTCGCCCAAGATACAGCCGTTTCATTGGCAAGTTTGTTGACCGAGAGACCGAGGGGCTCCATGAACTCTTTTCGCAATATTTCCCCCGGCGTCGGGAAATCAACATTGATCATTTGTCGATCCTTCTCCATTTTTCCCCCCATAATCAATGATAATCCACAATCTCTACTTCATACGCGTTTCCGTTAAACCACCTGAAAGCCAGACGCCATTGATCATTGATTTTGATGCTGCTCTCCCCTTTGCGACGGCCCTGCAATTTTTCATAATGATTGCCCGGAATTTTCCTGAGAATTTCTTCACTGACTGCCTTGTCCAACATAAAGAGCTTTCGCAATGCTTGTTCGCAGAGTTCTTTCGAATACTTTTTGCTTCTTCCCAGTTTGAACAAGCGTTCTGTATGCTTGTCGGAAAACGACTTGATCATGTTTCCATCCCCCAGTACCTAGATATTTCTTTGTACCTTCAGTATAGCATATTATTCATTGAAAAACAAGGTTGATTTTTGAGTCGACGGAACGTCGTTTTGCCGTAGGGGCAGGCCCCTGTGCCTGCCCTGATCCAATGACGTGACGGGTCGATTGCCATCGACCCTACGTCGAAAACAGGCATTTATCATAATTGGATCGTATATGGGGGCGCATCCGTTTTCCAGAGACGCAAGGCATTGCGTCTCTACGGGGATAACCTGAAAATTTTCGAAATAAAAAAGGCGGAACCGAAATTCCGCCTGTAAAATCGCGTTCTATGCCTCTTTTGCCTGTTCCGCGGTCTCGGCGCGGGCCTTTTCTTCCCTGTATTCCTGCATTTCTTTCAATACTTTTTCCGCTCTATCGTGATAATAGGCCAGTATCTCTGTATTTGTCATCTTCAGCAGTTTTTTGGATTCCTTGTTTCTGAACTTTCTGATATCACCTACAGAAAAACTCTCAAAGGATTTCATTTTCTCTCATCTCCTTCAAAATAACGAAAGGGGCATAAATGTCTATCGTTCTTCCCGGATAATAATCCAACATGAATTGCCAGATTCCATCTTTCGTTTTGATTCTTACCAAGTGGCTGAAATTCCAAGAAAGAATGATGTCACAACCAGCTGTAATCGCCGTTGCGATGTGATGACAATCCGTGAACCTGCTCTGCGTCAATATTTTCTCTTTGATTATCGTGTTTGCCGCATTTGGTCAGGAACATCCTGCTGATCCAGGTAACTGATTTCCGACGTATCCAGATAAATCTTCGTTTTCTTCATGACAGCCCTCCGGTACCGCGTAGTTTTTCTTTCTGCCTTCAGTATAGCATATTATTCATTGAAAAACAAGGTTGATTTTTGAATCGCCCTCTACGATCGCCGCGTGATGAAAAAAACGCGATTGAATTTTTTATGTCATTCCCGACTTTTTGGGAACACATGCCGAAGGCCAACCTTTTCGCCTTAAACCCTGACGTGATTTTTCTGTTTCATCGCGCCTGAAAGGACAAATTTCAGCTTGTTGCGGCCATATTTTGAAAACCCCGCAGGACGCGCCTTTTCTGTGAAATTATGTCTCATTTTAGTGAAATTTAACATCATAAAACCCCACAAATTTCAGGTTTAAAACTATAGACAAGACCTGAAAAAAATGCTATGATACAGGCAAAGGTGGCGCCGCATCCGGGATGGCTCCCACACAAAGAACTGCCGCAAGCAATCCGATGTCCTCCATGGATTACAACCCCCGCTGTAACTGCCACACTTGAATGCGCCACCTTAAAAAAACGATGGGAAAATTCGGGAATTTTGTTTTTTATTGAGCCTTGACGTGAATCAAGGCATGGGTCCGGGTAAAATGGGAGTTTATTTTTTGATGGTTATGACGCAAAGGGTCAGGGTGAATGGGAGTTTTTGTATTTTATTGGAAATTTGAACTCCGGGAAAATTTGTTTTTTCGCGATCCTTTTTGTATACAACCTGCTTGAAATGCCCGCACTGCCCGAAAGGGCGTTACAATATACTATGGCAAATCGGTAAAATCATTGGGCGACCACAGCAGTGGCAATACGTAATTTATGGGTAAATTCGGGACTTCAGTCCTAAAAATGAGGTGAATCAGTTTATGCAAAGAACAAGAAACAGTGTTTTTCGAACAACAGTTTTTCTGTTCATGCTGCTGATAATGGGAGCATTACCTTTGGGGGCTTCAAACATTATCAATGTGGGAAATACGTCCGTGGCGGAAGGGGACGGCTGGTCCTACGCCAACGGCGTGTTTACGATTACTGGCAACGGTGAATACATCATCACAGGAAACACCAGCGAGAACAGAATCGTTGTACAAAGCGGCGTGAAAGCCACGATCAATCTGGACAGCGTCAAAGTGGACATGAGCGGAAAAGAAAACCTGAGCGCCCTCGATGTATCGGGGGCCGACGTAACCCTGGTTCTTTCCGGGGAAAACGAACTTCTGTCCAGCGGGACGGCCGCGGGCCTGCGCGCCCCCGACGGCTCGACCCTGACGATCACCAGCATCAGCGGCGACGGTTCTGAAGACGGTTCGCTGCTCGCGGCAAACGCGGGCGCGACTCACGGCAGCGGCGCGGGTATCGGCGGCAGCGGCGGAACGACCGGCAACGGCGAGAGCGGCGGCAACATTACCATCAACGGCGGAACCATCACGGCCAAGGGTTACTACGACGGGGAAACGGACTTTACCAATCCCGGCGCGGGCATCGGCGGCGGCGGATGGAACGGGGATCCCGACTCGGATTCTTCGGGCGGATCAGGCGGAACCATTACGATTAACGGCGGCAAGGTCACGGCCGTCGGCGGCAGCTCGCAGACCAGCGGCAGCGAAGGGGCCGCAGGCATCGGCGGCGGATCGGGCGAGCTCTACACGGACCACAACGATCCCGATGTCAACGCGGGCGGCAGCGGCGGCGTCATTACCATCAACGGCGGAACCATCGTGACCGGTTCCCAGATCAACGGCGCCGGTATCGGCGGCGGATATCGCGGGGATTCCGGCGAGATCGTCATCAACGGCGGACACATCACGGCGCAGGGCGGCGCTAAAGGAACGGGCATCGGCGCCGGTATGCGGGGCGACAACAATGAGATCACCATCAACGGCGGCGTCGTCATCGCCTACGGCGGCGAGTTGACCACCACGGTGGCCGCAGGCGACTACAGACCTTCGGCCATCGGCGGCAGCACCGGAGAGCCGGGCAACATCACGATTACCGGAGGCACCATTGTGGCCATCGGCAGCGAAGGTTACATCGCCATCGGCTCCACGAATCCCAACGACGCCGAGATTCCCGGCAATATCGTCATTACCGGCGGCACCATCATCACAAACGGCAACATCGGGCTTTACAAAGGCAACGTCATGCCTGTAGACCTCTCGCAGGGGCAGCCGGTCATTCTCGTTCTGTCCCGGGACGCCATCGGCATCACCAGCAATCAACGGAACCCGGATGAAGGCATCCTCGTAGGCTATCTGGCCAGCTGGGACTTTGACAACGTACAACCGAACGCCAACTTCTACGGCGACGTCCTTGTGGATATTGACAGAAAAGAGGTCACTTTGTTCGAAGATGTTACAATAAAAGACGACGCCGTGCTCTCCTTTCCTTCGCGATGGACGCTCAACGCCGGAAATTATCTGACATTGACCAAGGGCAGCGTCCTGGGCTTCGACTTGCATGACATCGACGCGGGCAGCCCCGACGTATCCCTTCGGATCACGGGAAGCCCCAAGGGCCTCATCGGCGCGGGATCCATTTACATCTGGAATTTCAAGGGCGACGAGGGCTATTACATCCTGGCCCAGGCCGACGACGCCGAGTATCTGACGAATCCGGAAAAATTCTATCTTGAAGGCAAACTGACCGACAACAAGAGAAGCACAACCAAGGGCGACATGCTCTTTGCCACGAGAATCTGGAAGGCGGCGGACTCCAATTATCTCGAAGGTTCGGAAGGCCAGCTCGTCCTGCAGGCGGCCGACGCTACGAAAAACACCAAAGTCACGTGGAAATCCAAGACCGGCAGCGGCATGTGGGATACTTCCGGCGAATACTGGGCCGGCAACGTGGACGGGATTCCGGTCAACACTTTCCTGAACGGCGACGACGTCGTCTTCGATACCGCCGCCCAGGTAACCGTAGGTCCCCATGACGTGACGGCCAACACCATCGAGATCAAATCGGAGACGACCTTTACCGGGCACAACGTCAACGCCACGACGGGCTTCAAGATCAACCCGGGCGCAAAGCTGTCCGTAGGAAGCCAGAACGCCGACGGCTCCATTTCCGGCGACGTGACAAACAACGGCAACCTGACGTTCAACACGAACATCAAAGACGTCGCCTTTAACGACGAAATCAGCGGTTCGGGCACATTGACGAAAAAAGGCGCGAGAAACCTGACGCTCCGGGGCTACAATTCCTATTCCGGCGCGACGGACGTCGAGGAAGGCAGCCTGACCCTACCCGAGCATTCGGTCCTCTCCGCAAGCGACGTCACCGTGCGGGACGCCGCGACATTCAATCTCTACGGAGCGGCGGGGAAGGACGTCACCGTCAATCCGGGCGGACTCATGAACGTCTATCGCGGCGGCGAGATCGGCGGGGATCTCTATGCCCGGGGCGGAACCCTGAACTTTTATGTGCCCGGCGGCGAGACGCCGGCCCAGATCGGGACCATGCTCAGTGTGGCGGGCGAAGCGGACATCACCGACAGTACCGTCAACGTCGGCATTAACGGCGCCAATTCCCCCCTCAAGGGCGGAGATGAGATCGTCCTGATCGACGCGGACTCCCGGGTCGGCGCGCCTGTCAACGAAAAGGGCAAAGCGACCGGCATGCAGGGCGTAACGCTCCAATACGAATTTGATATCCTCACAAGAAACGGCCAACTGCTGGCGGTGCTGCCCCTTGCGGACGACGATGATCCCGGGACTCCCGATCCCAAGGATCCCGATCCTGAAGATCCGCCTGTGGAGCGGGAAACGCCTGAGGACAAGCCCGACGACAGCGGAAGAGGCGCTACCGCCCCCGCGCCCGCCAAAGCCAAGGTGGATCCCAGGACAAAGACCCTGACCGAAGGTTATGTCTCCGGTCTGGCCCTCGTCCACCAGGGCGGCGATCTCATCGGCGCGGCCCTGCCCGAGGAACAGGAAGTCAACTACCGGGTATTCGCCGATTTCGGCGGAGCGGATCTCCACTATCAGAGCGGCCTGCACTTCGATCTCAAGAGTTATACGGGCATCGCGGGCATTTCCAAAGGCTTTGAGACGAACAATCGTCATCTCGTCCAGGGCGGCGTCTTCATCGAGCACGGGAACGGCAAATACAAGACAAGCAGCGACTTCCCCGGATACGGCGCCGTCAGGGGCGACGGCAACGCCGACTATGTTGGCGGCGGTCTCCTCGGCCGCGTGGATTTCGTCGAGAAGGACAACCGGCATTTCTACGTCAACGGTTCCCTGCGGGGCGGCAGACTGCGCAATCATTACAACAGCGGCCTTGAGGACGCCACGGGCGCCTTCGCCAGATTCGCGGCGGCCACGGCTTACTACGGCGCGCATTTCGGGATCGGCCACATTTACCGGGAAGGCAACAACAAACTGGACGTCAGCTCAAAATATTTCTACACCCATGTCAACAGCGATTCTTTGCGGCTTTCCACGGGAGACCCCATCGACTTCGGGGCCATTGATTCCCACCGCTTTCAATTGGGCATGAAAGTGATCCACAATTACAATACCAGCATGGCTTCCTACGCGGCCCTCATTTATGACCGCACGTGGGACGGCGAAGCGACGGCAACGACAAACGGCTACGCCATTGAGTCCTCTTCCCTGCGGGGAGAGACCGGCATCGGGGAATTGGGTCTCGTATGGAATCCCACGGATCCCTTCTCAGTGGACATCGGCGTACAGGGATACCGCGGCGGCGCGAGGGAAGGACTGTCCGGAACCCTCAAGCTCAAATACGAATTCTGATCAAAAAACCTATGGGAGAGGTGAATAACATGTTTATCTACAGTCGTCTGATTCAGGAAGAAGATCTGAATTTTATCGGACATGTGGGCACAGACCGGGTACTGTATCTGTTCCGGGAAGCCTGGCGGCTTTTTCTGGACAAATTGGGCTATACGGAGACCGATATCGGCGGCGGCGTGGGCATGATCCAGAAAGCCTTCTATATGGAAAGCGACAAGGAGATTCTCGCGGGCGAAATCATTTCGGTCAATATTGACGGTTTCGAAGGCGAAAGGACGGCGTTTACGCTGTACTACTCGATCACGACCGAGAGCGGTCCCGCCTTTACGGGTTATATGAAGCTGCAGGCCTTCGACTGCAAGGCAAGGAAATTCCGGCGGGTGCCCGTCAGCTTCCTCCGGCGCGTACGGGGGGCGCTCTATCCCCTTTCGACCTCAGGCGCGCCGATGTTTACGGATTTCGCGTGAGGCGGGATCTGTGAAAACGCGAAACAGGGGCTTACGCCCCTGTTTCGCGTTTTTCTATTCCTTTCTTATTTCGCGAATAATGATGGGATCCACATGCTGATGGCCGGTATGAAGGTGACCATGATCAGCGTCACGATCATGCAGATGTAGAAAGGCAGCGTCGCCTTGACGACTTTCTCGATGGTGAGCTTGCTGACGGCGGAACCGATAAAGAGCACGGCCCCCACCGGCGGCGTCAGAAGCCCGATCCCGCAATTCAGCACCATCATGATCCCGAACTGGATCGGATCGATGCCGATGGACGTGGCGATCGGAAGCAGGATCGGCGTCGTGATCAGGATGATCGGCGCCATGTCCATGATGCAGCCGAGAATCAACAGGATCATGTTGAGCAGGATCGCGATTACAATGGGATTGCTGCTGAAGCCGGTAATGGCGCTTGCGGCCAGGGACGGCACCTTCAGGAGCGTCAGGCAGTAACCGAAGACGCTCGATGTGGCGATCAGGATCAGCACAATGGAAAGCGTGTTGATACAATCCTCCAATACGCGCCAAACCCCTTTCCAGTCCAATTCCCGGTAAATGAAGATCGCGACGATCAGGCTGTAGATAACGGCAATGGCGGCCGATTCCGTGGCGGTAAAGACGCCGCCTACGACGCCCACGACCACGATGAGGACCGCGGCCAGGGCCCAAAGCGAGGAAGCCGTTTCTTTGAGCAGGCGCTTCACGCTGAAGGGCGCTCCCTTGGGATAATTCCGCCGCACGGAAATAATATAAGATCCCACCATGAGGCTCACGGCCAGCACGGCCCCCGGCAGATAGCCCGCGAGGAACAGACTCCCGACGGAAACGCCGCCGGCGGTCGTCGCGTAGATGACCATATTGTGGCTCGGCGGCACGAGCAGGCCCTCGCAGGAGGACGTGATCGTCACGGCCGTGGAAAAATCGGCGTCATAGCCCTGATCCACCATCATGGGGATCATGATGGCCCCGATGGAAGCCGTATCGGCCGAGGCCGAGCCCGAGATCCCGCCGAAGAAGTAGGAGGCCACGATATTGACCATGGCGAGTCCCCCCCGCATCCAGCCGACGCAGGCGTCGGCCAGGGCGATGAGTTTGTTGGAAATTCCCCCCGAGCCCATCAGCATGCCCATCGTAATAAAAAACGGCACGGCCATGAGGCTGAAGGAACTGATCCCCTTGACCATCTGCTGACCCACGATCCGGAATTCCATGCCCTGCACCTGCAGGCAGAGGATGGCCGAAAGGGCGACCGCGTAGGCGATCGGGAAGCGCAGCACGATCATCAGGAAGAAACTTCCCAAAAGGAACCAGATCGGCAGCGTTTCCTTGCTGATGAACTTTTGCGGGACGGCCAGCACCGCCTCGAGGGAAACGGGCTTCACGAAGGTCATAAAGAGACAGACCGCGATAAAGGCAAAGAAGGCGATAATCCCGGATTTGGTCAATTTTTTGAAGCGGTTGTAAAAAGATTCCACGAGGAAGACCAGCATGGCGATCCCGGCCAGGGGGATCGGGAAATACATCCAGAACTTCGAGAGCGACGGGATGCTGATGTATTTGCCGAATCTGCCGATGCTGACGGCATATTTCCAGCCCACGGTGATCATGATCAGGGCCAGCACCGTCACCGCGAAATCAGACACGAGATCCGAGGCCCGGATCAATTTTTCGGGAATATAAATATCAAAGGCGTTCATGCGGATATGGGCCCGCCGCCGGATGGCCAGCGCGCCCGAAAGCACGGCCATATAGGACATGCAGCTCAGGACCACTTCCTCGCTCCAGGCCGGATCGGGAATAAAAGGCACATAGCGGCCCGCCACGGCCATGCTGGTAATCAGGATATCCGCGATCAGAAGCAATTTGCAGATAAACAGCGCGATGGCGTACAGCGCGTCAAAAAACTTCGTCACAAGGTCTTTCTTTTCCGTTTCAATCTTTTCTATTACTGCTTTGTCTGCGCCAGGCGGCATTTGCCCTCCTTATCGGAAAAATGACACAGCAGCCCTTTTTCTACGCCACTGTGTCATCCCTTCCGTATTTTTCAACGATCACAGAGTCATGATATTGTGGGAAAAACTCTGTCGGTGATTACCGTATGCTTATTTTGCCAGGTCAAGAATCTTCTGGTACAGTTCCTTGTTGTCCTTTGTGGATTCGGCGATGATGTCCTTGCAGGCTTCCTGCCAGGGTTTGATGTCCGTAACTTCAACGACGTTGCAGCCGATTTTCTTCAATTCTTCGAGAACGACGTTCTCGGCGTCTTCGGAAATCTGCCGATTGAAAGCGGAGGCAACTTTTCCGGCTTCCACGAGGATATCCTGCTGTTCCTTGCTCAGTTTGTTCCAGGCTTCGTCGGTGATGACTACCTGGATCGCGCCCAGCGTATGGCCGTCAAGGATCAGGTTTCCGGCAACTTCCTGATAGGAATTGGCTTTGTAATTGGCGATGGGCTGTTCGGCGCCGTCTACAACGCCGGTCTGCAGCGCGTTATACAGTTCCGCGAAGGCGATAACCGTGGGGCTCGCGCCGAGGCCTTTTACCATACCGGTCATGATCGGGTCATTGGATACCCGGAGTTTCATGCCTTTGAGATCGCCGACGCCTTTAACGGGTTTCTTCGTGAAGAAATGGCGGAAGCCCTCTTCTCCGTAGAACAGACCTCTTACGTTGGTGCCGTTGGCCTTGGGCTCCATCAGGAATTCGGCGGCCAGCGGGGAATCCGCGAATTTCCAGAAATGCGCGCGGTTCGCGAAGGTATAGGGAACCGACAGCAATTTCGATTTGGCGCCGCCGTAGCTCGTCAACGCGAAAGCGGAAATCCGGCTCATGTCGATGGTGCCGCCGCCACCCATCATCGTGTCGAGAACGACTTCTTCGGAACCCAGCACGGCGCTGGGCTGAATGTCAATGATGACTTCGCCCTTGGACAGGCTTTCCACAGTTTCCTTGAACTTCAAATCGGTCTTGCCGACAATGGTATCCAGCGGGTTCACTTCGGCGTATACCAATTTGATGGGCGCCGCGCTCAGCATTGTCGTCAAAGCCAGCATGCCTACCAAGCCCAGAATAAATCTGTACATATTTTTCATAACTCTGTTCCTCCTTGAGAAATTAGTATATCAATGCCATACGCCATTCCCTGACGTCATGGTCTTTGAGACTATCTGATTCCCGTATAAATTGTTCGTCATCCGGCCAAGTGTTCGTAAAATTGCACAGAAAAATTTTGTATACAATGTATCCGGATCGTTCCACAATAAAGTTTACCATATAAACATTCAACTGTCAAGAGACAAAAATTCTTTTTTTGTCCCGCAATAAAAGAGACATTGCGGCTTGCGCAATGTCTGAATTCTTCATATAACGCCTATTACAGAATCTGAGTGGCCCTGATCCGCGTCTCCAGTTGTGTCGTATCAAAGGGATCCACGGACACCGTTTCGACCCTTGGAGGCGCTTCATTTTGCTCCCGCCGGAGCTCCGCCACGGCCTTTTCCCGTCCCTTGACTTTGGAATAACGCGAAAACAGCCGCAGAGCGAAAGCCTCATCGTCGGGGGAAAGCTCGCCCACGGCCATGATCCTCGGTCCGGGGGTCTCCGTGGGGATGATCTGAAGGTTGCCGTTATGCTCAAATTGCGCCAGCACTTGATTCGTTGCGTCATCCCGGCCCACAAAGAGGTATTTTCCGCAATCCAGACGGAAAAAGCGCGTTTTCTTCAGGAGCGGAAACAGATAATCGTATCCGTCCCCAAGGAAGCCGTCGGCCTGAAGCGCCCGCAGGCGGTTGGAATAGGAGGGATCCGTCAAAAGGCAGCCCCCGCCGGGCGTCGGATATTCCTCGATCCCGAAGGATTTGATCAGTTCCATCTGCCGTGTGCGGGTACGGCCGTGGATGTCGAGCAATTTCTCCCCGTCGATCCAGCCCTCCAGGACCGGTCGCGGCGGCGGCAGCAGTTTTCCGCACAGGGGCCTTACGATCAGGTCCCCCATACCCGAAAGCTTTTCCACCTTGGCCAGGGCCTTGAGGTTTTGCGACATGGGCCGCTGCCCCAGGACCTCGCCCGAGATCACGAATTGCGCGTCAAATTTGGGGAACAGTTCCCCCGCGACCCGGAACATCAGCGAATGGCAGTCGATGCAGGGGTTCATATTTTTCCCGTAGCCGTAAACCGGATTTTTCAGCATCTCCAGATGTCGTTTCCGGAATTCCACGAACTCCAGGGGAACGCCGAGCCGCTCGGCCATTTTGGCAATCTTCTCGGTATGTCCGAAAAAATGAGACACAAAGTTGAGGGCGATCACCCGTACGTTTTGCGCCTGCATGAGTTTTATGGCCAGAGAGCTGTCCAGCCCCCCCGAAAAAAGCGCCAGCGCCGTGATTTGCTTTTCCACGCCCGCCCCCTTACGCGTCCAGAATGTCGCTGTCTTCGCCATCGGATTCGACGTTGGTGTTGCCGGGCACCACCAGAAAAGCGTTCTGATTGATTTTCTTGTGTTTGGCCCCTTTGATGCACATGGCGCCCGCCACGAAATCGAGTACTTCCCGGGCCGTTTCCTGATCGAGTTTTTCCACGTTGATCACGACGTACTTGTTGGCCTTGATGTCGTCGGCGATTTTTTTCGCGTCCTCAAAGGCCTCGGGCGTCCGGATCACCGGAAAAATATATTCGTTTCTGGGACTTTCGTCCTGCTTCATGCTATCCACCTCACTTCCGGCGTTTAAGAGATCTCCGACGTCAGAGGGACCCGCGACGCCTTCCCCTTCGTCATTCCCGTCAAAAATGTAGCTCTCGGGGTCATCTTTGGGCGTACCCGTCATGTTGCGCATTCTTTCCAATATTCCCATGTTACCTCCTCAAAGAAATAGTTTGCTGCCGATCCGGATGAGCGTCGCCCCTTCGGAGAGCGCAATTTTATAATCGTTGGTCATGCCCATGGACAGCTCCCGCAGCTGTCCGTGAAAAGTCGATTCGTTGAGCTCCGCCTCCAATTCCCGCAAGCCGCCGAAGCATTTCCGGATCGTCGCCTCATGTTCGGTCAGTGGCGCCATGGTCATCAACCCTATTATATGGATATTTTTCAGTTTTGTCAACCGATCGAGCTCTTTTTTCAGGATTTCCGGCGAATATCCCTCTTTGCTCTGCTCGCCCGAGACGTTGACCTCCAGGAGCACGTCGACGACGCGCCCGATCCCGGCCGCCTGCCTGTCGATCTCCGCGGCGATATCGAGCCGGTTGACCGAGTGAATCAGCGCCGCGTCGGCCACGATATACCTGACCTTGTTTTTTTGCAAATTCCCGATGAAATGCCAGGAAACGTCTTTTATGCCCTTTTCGTCAAACCAGGCCTTCTTGTCCCGGAAGGACTGGGCCCTGTTTTCCCCGAAAATCGTGATCCCCTCGGCGACGGCCTCTGCCATGGTCTCGGGCCCCACGTACTTGCTGACGGCCACGAGGCGGACCTCCCGGGGCTTGGGCGAGTATTTCGCGATATCCTCGGCGATCTCCCGAATGCTGTCTTTTCTCATAAAAATTCCTCCGTCACATCGCTGGCAATCATAAGGCCGCGCTTTGTCAAAGTATAACGACCTTGTTTTTCCGATAGCAGGCCCCTCGCGCTCAGATCCCGACAGCGCTCCCGGAATTCCGGCAGAAGCGGTTCATAGCCTTCGATCAGCAGCCGCAGATTGAGCATGGCCCGGTATTGTTCAAGCTCCAGGGGATCCGTGACGCGCACGATTTCCGCCTCGTCCCGGGGGCGTCGGCCGCTTTCGACAATCGCGCTCCAGCCCGCAAATTCCCGTATATTCTTGTAGCGAATCTCTCCGACATAGCCGGCCGCCGCGGGGCCCAAGCCCACATAGGGCCGGTTGCGCCAGTATTTGAGATTGTGCCGGGAAAAGAAGCCCTCCCGGGCAAAATTGGAAATCTCGTAATGCCGGTAACCGCAGCCGTCGGCGTAATCCATGATCATCTCGAACATCAAGGCTTCCGTTTCGTTTTCGCAGGGAATCAGCTCCCCCCGTCGGCGTTTTTCCCAAAAGGGCGTACCTTGCTCCCAGCTGAGGGCGTAGAGGGACAGATGCTCCGGCGAGAGTTTGAAAAAGGCCTTCAGGTCCGCTTCCAGACCGGCAAGGGTCTGGCCCGGCAGCGCGAACATCATATCGAGACTGACGTTTTCAAAGCCCGCCTCTCGAGCCGTTTCATAGGCTTGGAGCGCTTCGGCGGCGCTGTGGATCCGTCCGAGCATACGTAATAAGTTGTCGTCCAGAGATTGTATGCCCAAACTCAGGCGCGTGATTCCCGCTTGCCGGAAAGCGACTAATTTTTGAAGATCCACGGTCCCGGGATTGACCTCAAGGGTGATTTCGGCCCCGGAGGCGATGTCTGTGGCGTCGAGAATGGTCGCGACTTCGTCCGGCGTCAAAAGCGAGGGCGTTCCCCCTCCGAAATAGATCGTATCGTAGCGGTTTCCCGGATAGAGGGCACTTTCTTTGACGATGCGTTCCGCAAAACGCGCCGTGGCTTCGGGGCCGCAGGTATGGAGCGGCCGCGAGACAAAATCGCAGTAGCCGCATTTTTTTACGCAAAAGGGAACATGGATGTAGAGGGCGTCGACAGGTTCCACGTTTCCGCTATCCCAGCTGATCCACATAAGCGAGAAAGTCTTTTTCCGTTTTCGCCAGCTTTTCGTCGGCTTCGGCGGCGGTCTTTCCGATCACGCAGAGATAATATTTGATCTTGGGCTCCGTGCCCGAGGGCCTGGCCGTAATCGTCGTCCCGTCGGCCAGCACAAACTGGATCACATTGGAGCGGGGAAGACCGCTGATGGGTTTTGTCCCTTGGGCGGTTTTTTCCCTTTGCAGTTCGAAATCCCTCAAAACCACTACTTTTTGGCCCGCAATGACCTCGTGGGGCTTTGCCCGCAGCTGATCCATGATTTTGGCAATATCCTCAAGGCCGCTTTTGCCTTCCTTGGTGACCGAAATGGTCTTTTCCCTGTACCAGCCGTATTTTTCGTAGACGGCCGTGAGCCTGTCGTAGAGCGTAATCCCCTTGCTCGCGTACCAGGCGGCCATCTCGGCGATCAGCATGGACGAAACGACGCTGTCCTTGTCCCTGACGTGGGTGTTGATCAGATAGCCTATGGATTCCTCAAAGCCGAAAACATAGCTCGCGTCATATTTCTTTTCCTCGAATTCCCGGATCTTTTCGCCGATGTATTTGAAGCCGGTCAGCGTCCGGAAGACTTTGAGCCCGTAGGCTTCGGCCAGGGCGTCCACCATGGGGGTCGAGACGATGGTCGTGACGAGAGCCCCGTTTTCGGGGATGTCTTTTTTGTTTTCCAGCACATAATCGATCAGGAGAATCCCGATCTGGTTGCCCGTGGGATAAAACCAGGCGCCTTTGTCGTCCCGGATCGCGATGCCCACACGATCCCCGTCGGGGTCGTTGGCGAGACAGAGGTCCGCGCCCACTTTGTCGGCCAGGGCCGTGGAGAGCTTGAAGACGTTTTTGTCCTCGGGGTTGGCGTAGGCGGCCGTGGGGAAATTCCCGTCGGGCATTTCCTGCTCGGGTACGGTCCAAACGGAGGCGAAGCCCATTTCCTTCAGCACCCGTTGTACGGGAACCCGGGCCGTCCCGTGAAGCGGCGAATAGACGATTTTAAACGTTTCCTTGCCGGGGATATCCCGGTGAATGGCCGCTTTTTCCACTTCCTCGATATAGCGGTCGTCGATTTGGGAATCCAGATAAACCAGCAGGCCTTTTTGAAGGGCTTCTTCTTTGGAGATGATTTTCACGTCTTTGAAAATGTCGAGGGCGTTGACGGCGTCGACGACCCCGGTGGCTTCGGGATCCACCAATTGGGCCCCGTCGGCCCAGTAGACCTTGTAGCCGTTATATTCCCGGGGATTGTGGGAAGCCGTGATCATGATCCCCGCCTGGGATTTTGTCTCCCGGGTCGCGAAGGACAGCTCCGGCGTCGTGTGGAGCGTCGGAAACAGCCAGGCCTTGACGCCGTTGGCGGCCAGGACCCGGGCCGCGTTTTCGGCGAGGTCGGCGCTTCCGATCCGGCAGTCGTAGGAAATGGCGACGCCTTTTTTTTTGCCGGTTTCGCCGGTCATTTTGATGATGTAGTCGGCGAGACCCTGGGTCGCCCGCCTGATCGTGTAGACATTGATCCGGTTGCGGCCCATGCCGCGGATTCCGCGCATGCCGCCCGTTCCGAAGGATAAATCCGTATAGAAGCGATCCTCGATTTCCTCAGGCTTGTCTTTGATCGCCTGCAATTCCTTTATTTCGTCGTCATTTAAAACGCCGGAATTCAACCACAATTCATAGAATTTTGCGCTGTCGTTTTCCATGGATTTCACCTCGTTTTTAACGTTTGGGTTAACCCTATTATATCATATTCCGGGACATTTTCCAAAAAAAACCCGGAAAATATCTTTTCCGGGTTCGTTTTTGTTTCTCTTTACATCATACCGGGCATCATGCCGCCGCCGTGTCCGCCCAAATCGGGTTTCTCCTCTTTCTTTGTGGCGACGAGAACCTCTGTCGTGAGGATCATGGACGCCACGGAAGCCGCATTCTGGATGGCCGCTCTCGTGACCTTGGCGGGATCGATGATTCCTGCCTTGACCATATCCACATACTCTTCGGTGGCGGCGTTGAAGCCGACGCCTTCCTTCATGCCCTTGATCCGTTCCACTACGACCGCGCCGTCGACGCCGGCATTCTCGGCGATCTGCTTGATCGGGGCCAGCAGGGCCTTTTTCACGATCTCGACGCCGATGCCTTCTTCGCCCTCAAGCTTGAAGTTTTCGATGTCTTTCAAGATCTGCAGCATGATGATGCCGCCGCCGGGGACGATCCCCTCCTCCACGGCCGCCCGGGTCGCGTTCAGGGCGTCCTCGATCCGGAGTTTCTTGTCTTTGAGCTCCGTCTCGGTGGCCGCGCCTACTTTCACGAGGGCTACGCCGCCGGAAAGCTTCGCCAGCCGTTCCTGAAGCTTCTCTTTATCATAGTCCGAAGTGGTGATTTCGATCTCTTTTTTGATCTGGGCCGTCCGGGCTTTGATGGCTTCCGCCTTGCCGGCGCCGTCTACGATCACGGTGTTGTCCTTTGTGCTCTTGACCTTCTTGGCTCTTCCCAACTGCTCCAGCGTGGTTTCTTCCAATTTCAGACCCTTTTCGTCGGAAATAACCTCTCCGCCCGTGAGGATCGCGATGTCTTCAAGCATGGCCTTTCTTCTGTCGCCGAAGGCGGGGGCCTTTACGGCAACGACGTTCAGCGTACCGCGGAGTTTATTGATGACCAAAGTCGTCAGCGCTTCCCCTTCGATGTCGTCGGCGATGATCAGAACCGGTTTCGACTGCTGTACGGTCTGCTCGAGGATCGGCAGGATGTCCTTCATGTTGGAGATTTTCTTGTCGGTAATCAGGATAAAGGGATTGTCCAGCTCAGCGGCCATTCTTTCGGGATCGGTCACCATATAGGGGGACACGTAGCCTTTGTCAAACTCCATGCCTTCCACGACTTCCATGGTCGTCTCGAGGGATTTCGCTTCCTCGATGGTGATGACGCCGGTTTCGCCGACTTTTTCCATAGCCTGGGCGATCAGCTTTCCGATCTCCTCGTCGCCGGCGGAAACTGAGGCCACCTGGGCGATCTCGTTGTTGGACTTGATTTTCTTCGCTTTCTTTTTCAGTTCCTCCACGGCCAATTTTGCCGCTTTTTCAATGCCTCTCTTGACGAACATGGGGTTCGATCCCGCGCTTACGACTTTGAGGCCTTCCTTTACGATGGCCTGGGCCAGCAATGTAGCTGTGGTCGTCCCGTCGCCGGCCACGTCGTTGGCCTTTGTGGCCACTTCCTTGACCATCTGGGCGCCCATATTCTCAAAGGGATCTTCCAGTTCGATTTCCTTGGCGATCGTTACGCCGTCATTGACGATCATCGGGGAGCCGAAGCTCTTTTCGAGGACGACATTGCGTCCCTTGGGACCCAGTGTGATCTTGATGGCGTCCGCCAGAGCGTTGACCCCCGTTTCCAATTTCTTTCTCGCTTCTTCATCGAATTTCAGAATTTTTGCCATTTCATTTACCTCCGATAGTTTTTTTATGATTTTTTACTCCACAACCGCGAGGACGTCCTCACCGTTCAGAATGATGTATTTCTCTTCCCCGTCTTTGATTTCCGTGCCCGAATACTTGTTGTACACGATGGTCTGGTCCGCTTTGATGCCTTCGATTTTTTCCCCTTTCCCCACGGCGATGACAACGCCCAGGTTCGGTTTCTCCTTATCGGACGCGCCCGGCAGGATCAGTCCGCTGGCTGTCTTTTCCTCCTCTTTGATGGGTTTGATCAATACGCGTTCTCCAATGGGTTTGATTTTCATGTGTTCCTCCTTCTATGATTTCAAAATGGTTTTGCCCGTTTTGTTAGCACTCATTTAATAAGAGTGCTAATCGTACAACAACATAATAATACATTTTTTGCGCCGTGTCAAGGGTTTTTTTGAATTTTTTTCGCCCGAAAAAGCAAAAACCCCCGCGGGCGGTAAAACCGCGAAGGTTCCTGCTTAGGCTGTATGACAATTGATAAAAGGAGTTAGCTGTGTGTCGTTACTGAGCGGCCTCCGCCGCGCCGATTGCGGCGCCGTTTCTGCCCTCAAATTTATATCCGAAGCCCCGGACCGTCTGCACATATTCGTCGCCGATCTTGCGCCGGAGTCGCTTGATATGGGTATCCACCGTCCGGAGGTCCCCGTAGTATTCCCATCCCCATACAGAGTTCAGGATTTTTTCTCTGGAAAGGGCGATGCCGTCGTTTTCGATAAAGAAATACAAGAGGTCGTATTCCTTCGGCGTCAGTTCCAGAACCTTGTCCTTGAGCCTTACTTCGCGCTTGGAGCTGCAAAGTTTGATATCTCCCACATCCACGTTGATGTCGTTGTCCACCTTGCCGTCCCTGCGCAGGAGCGCCTTGACCTTGGCCACGAGCAGTTTCGGGTTGAAAGGCTTGACGATATAATCGTCGGCCTTGAGCTCAAATCCGAAGAGCTGGTCGCTCTCGTCGGTCCGGGCGGAAAGCATGATGACCGGAATCGTGGATTCATCCCTGATCTTTCTGCAGACGCTCCAACCGTCCACCTTGGGCAACATGATGTCCAGAATCACGAGATCATACTTTTTCTGATAAAACAATTCCAAACCTTTTTCACCGTCTTCGGCTTCGTCTACGCTGTATTCTTCACGGGTCAGATAATCTTTGATCAGTTTCCGGATTTTCCATTCGTCATCCACAACAAGAATCTTTTTCATTTCATTACCTCCCTCTGAATAAAATAGCACTTTATTTGATCGTTAATTCTTTTACGAGCCGGTCGGTCGCGACGAATCCGTTTCCCGCCACCTCACCGATCCCGGAATACACCCAGCCCTGGAGCCTCGCGAGCTTGTCGCCCGCTTTGAGACTGTGGTCATGGTTCAGAGCGTATTCGCCTTCCGCTTCGTCGGGCACATAGACGCCCACATGGCTGTGTCCCGTCAGGATCGTTGCTTTATCTTCCGACGCATCCTCCGGAAAATCCGTCGCGTCCTGCAGGTGGCGGATCAGACCGGCGTAAGCGCCCAAGGGCGTTTCCTCCCCGGCCTCCGCGGCCGTCGCCGCTTGGGCCGCCGCACTTACGGCCTTCAGCGGATTTTTCACGGCAAAATCTATTTTCGTTCCGATTTTCGAGAATCCGTTCAGGAAAACCAGCAATCCGAACAAAATGCCAATCGTCAAAATCTTATTTTTCTTCATTTTTTATCGCGCCTCCCATAGCTTCCCTCAGTATTCGTCAGACCGCTTTGGTTAAAAGGTAAAGTCATTCATCCCCACGAAATATTTTATCCTTTCCCTTTCGATTCGCACGACGTATGTGATTGTTTCCTCCTTCTGATCCCGTCAGGACTTGTCAATTTGTTGTTGTAAAATTCCGGGATCTCCTTTGTGTTTTTTTATGTCAATCGTTTTTTGATATCTGTAAATTCATCGGATGATTTCGACTGATTTTTTTCTTTTATTATATAGAAGTCCGATGATTTTGTCAATAGATTTTATAAAATTTTTAAATATCGTTAATTTTTGGAACATTTGTGTCAAAAAATGTACTTAAACGGGATTATTGTCGCTTCTTTGCGGTAGGACAACTTTTGTGACCGTAGAAAGTTCCGGGAAGCGCCAAAAACAAAAACAGAGGGGCTGTCCCTCTGTCAGCGGTCGTTCACATTTTGCCCGCCGCCCCGCCTTTTCAGCGGTCGGCGCGCTTACTCTTCGCGTATACTTTGTGAAAAGTCTATAAATTCGGGACTCTCTGCTCTCTTTCCCCGATAAAGCGATCCAGCAACGCCTCCCGCAGGAGATTGAGGTGCATAAACATCGCGTATTTGGCGTCTTTGATCTCGCCGAAGGCGATGGAGTCGGCGATGATCTTGTGGTATTTCCGGACGTTTTCCACGAAACCCGGCGACTGGTTGACCTCCGCCAAAGCCTCTTCGGTGTGGATGATCGGAATCAGACTGGTGATCACCATGTTGCCGCTGGCTTCGGCGACCTTCCGGTGAAAATCCACGTCGGCCTGACTGTATTCTTCGCCTTCGCCGATCAGATGCTCGACGAGCTCGGCGGCCCGGTAGATCTTTTCGCTGTCCACGGGACCGGCGTTGGCCGCCGCCATGGCCGCGATCTCAGGCTCCACCATCAGGCGGATCTCGATGAGATCCGTGGCCATTTTGACCCGGTTCTCCACAAAAGTCAGACCGAGGGGGTCCGTGGGGATGCCCTGACCAGCCGACACGAAGGTGCCCGAACCCTGCTTCACAAACAGGATATTGCGGGAGATCAGGATCTTGATGGCCTCCCGCAGGCTTCCCCTGCCGACGTTCAGTTTCTGCGCCAGTTCATATTCGTTGGCCAGCCGTTCGCCCGGCCGCATTTTGCTCTGTCGGATCAACTGGATGATGTCATCCGCCACTTTTTCTGTCAAAGGTTGCCTTGCCATAGTTTCCCCCTATCTTCTGTGTTTGTCCTTCCACTCCGCCACCTGGGCGGGATCGTATTCGATGTCTTCATTGATAAAATCAACAATGAGGCCTTCCAAAGCCACAACGCCCGCAGCCATAATGACGCCCTGCGGCAGGGTCAGGCGGAAACCCCGCAATTTCCCCAGCAAGGCCTCAAGCTTCGTCTCCCGGACGAGAATCCGGAAGATGCACTCCTTCCCGGGCCAGATTTTGTTGTTCATGTGCTTCTCATGTTCGCTCCAGGCCGCCTCAAGGCCCGTCTGGACGCTGTACATCACATATTTTTCCGCGTCCAGCAATTCCTCAAGCCAGCGTTTCTGGGACTCGTTGATATAAATCAAAACCAGTTTGTAATCTTTGTGCCGAAAATTCATTGCCGCCTCCTTCGATTGCCGGAAACCCTAAGCTTTCCGGAACCGCCCGAACGTCACGCCGTAGATGGCTTTCAAGACGCCCGAAATCTTCAGATTGATGTCTTCCGCCAGCGTATAGAGGATCGGGATCACGACAAGGGTCAGAAGCGTCGAGAACGTCAGGCCGAACATGACGGTCACGCCCATGCCCTGATAGATTTCCGAGCCTTCGCCGATGCCCAGGGAAAGGGGCAGGGTGCCGAGGATCGTCGTCGCCGTCGTCATGACAATGGGCCGCAGTCTCGTCCGACAGGATTCCAGAACCGCCTCGGTCCTGCTCAAGCCCCGTTCGCGCATCATTTTGATAAAATCCACCAGCACGATGGCGTTGTTGACCACGACGCCCGCCAGCATAATGACGCCGATCAGGGCCATCACGTCTATGGGGAGCTTCATGAGGATCAGCCCGTAGACGACGCCCACGACGGCCAGCGGAATGGAGCCGATGACAACGATCGGCAGCATGAAGCTCTCAAACTGGGAGGCCAGGAGCGCGTAGATCAAAAACAGCGACACGCCCAGGGCGAAAAAGAGTTGGGACATGGATTTATTCATGTTTTCGGCGTCGCCGCCCCATTTGTACGTGATCGTCGAAGGCGGGTTGACTTTCCGGAATGCGGCCAGGAAGCGTTCCTGCATGGCCTGATTGCCGATGCCGCCGTCATTTGCCGCGATGGAGACGCTGTAGACCCGGTCGGTCTTCTGGATCTGGGACGTACCCTCGGCGATGACCACGTCGGCAATATCGGAAAGCTTCACGAATTCCGTGGGGCTGATGCGGATATTGAGATTTTTGATCTGGTTGATGTCGTTGCGTTTAGCCTTGGGCAGTCGCACGAGAACGTCGATTTCTTCGATTCCAGTCTTGATCGTAACGGTCTTGTCCCGGTTGCCGCCGAGGATATAATAACTTAAGGTCTCGCCCACAGTGGCGGGATTGATGCCGTAACTTCTGATTTTCTCGCGGTTCAGTACGATCCGCGCTTCGGTATTGCCCGGATCCAGCGAGGATTTTACGTCCACGAGCCCCGGTTCCTTGATGACCTCGGCCAAAATCTCGTCGCCCAGCTGCCTGAGCTCTGTGAGGTTGGATCCCAGAATCTGGAATTCCACGCTCCGGCGCTGACCGCCCATGGCGTAGTCTTCCCGCATATTGATCTTCATGCCCGGGATTTTCTCCACTTCTTTCCGGACTTTCTGTACGATATCGAAGACGGGCACATCGCGGGTGTCTTTTTTCCCGACGTCCACGTTGACCGAAAAGGTCGTGTTCTGCGTCATGGAAAAATATTGCTGCGTATGCTCCTCATTCCGGATAATCTCGGTCACCTGCCGCCGGAGCCGGTCGGCCTTGTCGAGGTCGATGCCGTTTCCGAGGTCGGCCGTTATGGAATATCTCCCCTGGTCCTGCTGCGGGAAGAATCTGACCTTGAGCATTTTCCGGGGGCCCAACATGGTCCCCACAAAGGCGATAAGCGCGATGCCGACAACGAGGATCCTGTGCCGGATCGCGAAGCGGATCAGACGCATATAGGATTTTTTCACGAAGGTAAAGATGAAGCCCTCCTTCGTCACGTTCATGCGCTCGCTCAAAATCCGGCTCGAGAGCATGGGGATCAGCGTCAGGGACACGATCAGGGCCGCGATATTGGAAAAGATGATCGCGTAGGAAAGATCTCGGAACAACTCCCGGGTGATGCCCTTGATAAAGAGTACCGGAATAAATACGATCATCGTCGTCAAAGCCGAGGCGATTACGGACATGGCCACTTCCGTCGTGCCGTTATCCGCCGCTTCCATGACCGGCGACTTGAGCTCCGTCATATGCCGGTAGATATTGTCCATGACGACGACGGAATTGTCGGTCAGCATGCCGACGCCGATGGAAAGGCCCATCAGGGAAACCATGTTGAGCGTCGATCCCGCCATATACAAAAAGGCGAAGGTGAACGTGATGGCCACCGGCAGCGCCGCCGAGGAAATCATCGTCGCCCGGAGATTTTTCAAAAAGAGAAAGAGGATCACGGTGGCTAAAATCAAGCCCTGCACAGCGTTTCGCGTAACGCCCTCGATGGATTTGTTGATGTCGATGGACGTATCCAGCGTGATCTTGTATTCCGTACCGGCCGGCAAAATGGGTTTCAGGCTCTCAAAGGCCTTGAGCACGCCTTTGTTGAGGTCAATGGTGCTGCCGTCGGCGGCTTTTGTGACGATCAAGACGATGGAGTCCTTGTCGTTCAGATGACCCATATTGGAAAGATCCTCCGTCGTCAGGACCACGTCGGCCACTTCCCGCAGTCGCAAGGTGTTGCCGTTGGCGTGGATGATCATGTTCTCTAGATTGTCGATATAATCCATTTCCCCCATAAAGCGCATGGCGTACTGCTTGTCGCCTGTGCTGACGGTGCCCAGAGCCACGTTGAGGGAAGAAGCGCTGATCAGGCTGTAGAGCTCCATGGGCGTCAGATTGTAGGCGGCCAGTTTGTCGCTGTCCACCTGGATTTGCACCTGTTTCGCGCCCGAGCCGAAGATATTCACCTCGCCGATCCCGGCGATGCGCTCCAGCTTCGGCTGGAAATACTGCTCGAGAAAGCTCCGGAGCTCAATCTTGTCCTTGGCGGAAAAGATGATGACCATGGTCAGATTGCCGGTACCGGCGTCGATCTTCCGGATAAAGGGCTCGTTGGCCGAATCGGGGAAGCGGTTCGTGAGTTTGGATATTTCTCTCTGGATCTCGGTCATCTTCATGCCGGCGTCCACGCCGTACTGGAAGTTCACGATAATCCGCGACTGGCCGAAGGATGAGGTGGAGGTGATCTTTTCGATGCTCTCCACGTTGGGAAGAATCTCCTCGATCTGCTTTGTGATCTGGGACTCCACGTCTTCGGGCACGGCGCCGGTCCAACGGGTCGATACCGTCACGACGGGGATGTTCATATTGGGGAGCAATTCCGACTTCATGGAAAACATGGCCATGATCCCGATAAACATCATGGCGACCATGACCATGGTCGTCGCCACTGGCCGTTTGATGGAAACGCCGGCTAATGTCATTTCCCCGCCTCCTCTATTTTGTCGCCCTCTTCGAGGCCGTAAATCCCGTCGATTACGATGCGGTCCCCTTCTTTGATCCCTTCATAGTTAATTTCCGTATACGGCAGATTCGTCGTCCCCGTCACGACCTGATAGCGGTGTACGGCGCCGTCCTGCACGAGATAGACATAGCTGATCAGATCCCGCACGAATACGCCCGAATCCTCGATGGAGAGCGTCTCCTTGGAACCTACGGACACCGTGACGATGGCGTACATGCCGTCCTTGATCCGGCCCTTGGGGTTGTCCACGGCGATCTTGACCCGAAATTTTTTCGTGGTCGAATCGGCGATGGGGTTGATCTCGAGGATCTTTCCGCTGATTTCCTCATTGAGGGCGCTGATCTTGAGGCTGATGGCCTCGCCGACCTCGATTTCCGAAAGCCATTCGGCGGGAAATCCCACATATGCCTCCATTTGACTTTCGTCGACTACCGTAAAGAGCACTTTTTCCTTTTCAATCTTGTTGCCCTCTTTGACGAAGAGATTGCCGACGATCCCGTCAATGGGCGCTTTGCCGAGAAGTTTCTCGTAATTGTTTCTGGCGGTCTCGTAATTTCCCCTGGTGGAGGAATAAGCGGTCTCATAGGGGGCGTATTCCAAATAGGAGATCAATTTTTTCTGGTATAAGGTCTGGAACTTCTCAAAATTGGCCGAGGCGATGTTCCAGGCGGTCTCGGCGGTCTTGTAGGCCCCTTCGGTGGCGGGATCCGACAGTTCCATGACCACTTCGCCTTTTTTGACCGGATCGCCGTTTTTCTTGTAAATCGTCTCGACGGTTCCCCCCTGCTCGGTCTTGAAATCAATCTTGCCCCGGGGTTCCAGAACGGCGTCGGACGTAAAGACGAGGTTCATTTTCCGCTTCGCCACGACCCCCGTCTTGACATATTTTATCCGCTCCACTGATTTCGGCGCTTCCGCCTTGTTGGCGGCGGTCTGGGTTCCGTCGGCCGCCTTGACTTCTTCCCGCTTGATGCAGGAGGAAAGCAGGAGCGCCCCCAGCGCAAGCAATACCATCAGTTTTTTCATAAAATGCTTCCTCCGTTCTTCCCCGCTCAGATGATCAGGGAGCGATATCGCTCATAAGCGCACATATAGTCTACGATAGTCTGGTTGTGATCCACCTGGGCGTTCCGGTACGCCTCCTCCGATTGCAGATAGTCCGCCGTGGAGATGACGCCCGCGTTGTAGCGCTCCAGGTCAATTTCATAATTTTCCCGGGCCGCCGCTACGGCTCTTTCCTTGCTGTCCCGCAGTTTTTCCAGCCGCAGAAGCTCCAGATAAGCCGAGGTGACGCCGGTATCGATCGTGTCATCGGTCTGCTTCGCGCTGAGTTTTTCCTGTTCCAGTTCCAGTTTCGCGATGTTGTAGCTGTCTTTGGCCTTGCCGAAATCAAAGACGTTCCAGGTCACTTCCACGCCGGCCTGCCAGCTGGCGTCGTCGTAAGAATGCCGGAAGCGCGTCCGTTCCGCCCCGTAACTCGCGAAGGCGTTGACCTTGGGGAGCATTTCCGACATGGCGTACCTGCGCTCGGCGTCGGAATACTCGACGGCGTATTTGGCCAAAAGCGCCGCGATACTCTCCGTCCGGGCCACCTTCAAGTCCGACTCCAGGTCTATGCCCCGACTCAGGTATTTGGGGACTTTGAATTGCACGACTTTGATGGACGTTCCCTTGGGGAGGCCCGTTTTCATCCGGAGCATCTCGGTCTGCACCGAAATATTGTTTTGGGCCCCGATGATCTGGGATTCGATTTCGAGAATGGCGTTTTCCGTTTTGAGCAGATCCGCCTTCGTGAGCATATTGAGGTTGAGCTGTTCCGATTGCACGCTGTAGCGGGCTTTGAGCTCCTTCAAGGCGCTTTCGAGACCGTAGAGGTTGCGCTCGTTGCGGACGATGGCCGCGTAGTTTTCTATGGTCGCGATCCGGACATTGACCTTGGTCTGCAAATACTGCAGATCGGCGATCTTCTCATAGGCCTTGGCGCCCTGGATCCCCGATTTGATGGCCCCGCCCCGGTAGAGAGGCTGGGTGATCCGGATTGCCTGGGACCAGCTGTTTCGCTCGTCGGTCACCGTGACGCCTCTTTTTTCCGTGATCTGCCGGTTGTATTCGCTCGTCGTAAAGGCGCCCGTATACATGGCCACAGGGAGAGCCGTCTTGAAGGCCGTCGATACCCGGAGTCGGGCGATTTCCTTGCTGAGCTCCGAAATCTTGATGTCCTTGCTGTTATCCACCGCAAGGGCAACCGCTTGTTCCAATGTCAGTTCGCGGGCCATGAGCCCCGTCGCGACCAGAATCAGGGCCGCCACTATTTTTTTCATAGATCCCCCTCGGAATGCGTTTCGTGATTATATCACGCGGCTGTGTCTTGTCAATGTCTTTTGCGACTTGATTTACCGCAGAATTTTCAAAATTACATTTTTGCAAAAATCCATGCGCCCAGCGATGTCGGCGCTCCGGATTCTTTCACTAATGACGGCCACATCCCGTTCGAAGCTGAAGCCGTCCTTTCTCGTAATGTAGACGTCTTGCATTTTGAGCTGGGCGATCAGCGTCTCGATGACCCGCGCGTATTTGACGACGTCCTGCAGGGCGATCCGGACCGCGTCGCTGAATTTGACGATGAGATCCTGCAAAAATTTCATGTTGAGTTCATCCCGTCTGACGAGGAGTTTCCGCGTGTTGACCGACAGGACGTCCATGTTCTGGAGAACATTCATCATGGCGATCTCCGTTTTGATCTCCTCCCCGCTGTTCTTGATCCGCGCGTCCAAAACCCGCCCGATGATGTCCTCAAGGGAGCCGGGGGCGTTCAGAATCTCCTCGTGCCGCCGCCGGATACGGTCCAGTTTCTCCGCGATGATTTCGTCCAACACCTCGTCTTTGTTCCTGAAATAGGTATAAAAGCTGCCCTTTGCGATATTGGCCGTTTTCGTGATATCATCTATGGTCGTATTCATGTATCCCTTTTGGGGAATCAGGTTTTTCAGGGCTTCGACGAGCAAATCCCTCTTGTTTTCCATCGCCGCCTCCCGCAAGATTTTTGTCGCACAGCGTTTAGCAAGCCCTATTATAACAAAATATTGACTGATCAGTCAATATTTTTTTTATTTTTTTGACCGTATGGTCAAAATGGCGTCGCTTTGTTCCGTTTTCAATCAATTCAGGGGCGGGCCAGGAGCCTGAGCGTCCCCGCTTTGTTCCGGATATCGGCGCTTTCAAAATTACCGCCCCGCTCGCCGTCTATGGTAAAGGAAACCGGCGACTCAAAGCGGAGACTGATCCTGTCGGTCTTGAATCTGAGGAGCTGGGGGCTGGCGACCTCCCGCCCGAAGGCGAAGGACAGGATGTCCTTCCAATCTCCGAAGCCCCGGGGTTTCCGGATCAGCGTCGCCTCAAAGCGCCCGTCGCCCAAATCCACGTCCTTTCCGGTAATGCCGCGAAAACCGCCTACCGAAAGGGAATTGGAGACCATGCCGAACAAAAATTCCCCCGACGCCGATTTTTCGCCGCCGTCTTCAGCCCAGGCCGCCCGCAGGGGAACGGAGCGCAGGGATAAAATGTCGCGCACGCCCCAGAGTACGTAGGCCCCGTGGCCGAGAAGATTTTTCAGCTTTTGCGGCGTCGTATAGGTGACCCCCGTAAAGGGGCCGAAGGCCGCCACATAAATAAAATGTCGGCCGTTGATGGTCCCGGTGTCGACGCGCCTTTCACGGCCCGAGGTGATGATCCGGGCGCAAGCGGGCATGTCGGCGGGGAGATCGACGCTGCGGCCGAAATCGTTTGTGGAACCCGCGGGAATATAGCCCAGCGGAAGAGGCAGGTTTGCCTCCACCATGGCCCCGGAAATCTCATTGAGCGTCCCGTCGCCGCCGGCGCAGACGATGCACTCGTATTCGCCGCCGCAGCGCAGCACAAAATCCCTGCCGTCAAGGGGGGCCTTCGTCGGGTAGACCCGCACGTCCCAGGCGGCTTCGGAAAAGACCCGCAACAGTTCCGGAAGATTTTCCTGAACCTTGCGGCGGCCCGAAAAGGGATTGAAGATAAACAGGACTTTTTTCATGAGATCAAGTACACCAGCGCTACAAAGATTATGGTGGAAACCGTCGGGATGAAGGGAACGTATTTCGCGAAAAACAGGTTTCCCAGCATACCGATCAGGGATATCACAACAAAACGGACGTTGAGTTTCCCCGAAGGGGCCTTCTTTTGCCGGAAAAAGTCCAGGAAGACCAAGGTGAAGATCGGGACGAACACCGTATCGATGGAGACGAGAAAATGCTCCAATATGGCGGCGAAGCGCTCCACCGGAAAGAGAACCGCCAGCAGCAGCGTCGTTATCCCCACAAGAAGGATATTCCGGCTGAACCGCGACAGGCAGATCAGGCGGGTCGAGGAGACGGCAGCCGAATACAGGGCCACAAAATTCGTCGTGATCGTCGAAAGGAGCACGACGCAGCAGGCCACATAACGAAAGCGGCTGGCCGCGATAAAGGAGAAGATGTCCCGCCCGCCCGTGAGGGCGATCGTAAAGCCCAGAAAATACATGAAACAGCTGCCGGCGAAATAGCCCAGAAAAGGCATGATAAAGGCCGTGGCCCCGTCCTCCGCTTTTGAGGAATAATCTCCGACCAGCGGAAGCCAGGAGACCGGCATGGCGATCGAAAGCTCAATCCCGAGAACGAGATTCATGGCGGAAGCCGGAAAAGCCGGAGCGACCGCCGGGCGGCCCGCGAAGGCTTCTCCGAAAAACAGCAGACAGAGCAGCGCCAGCAAAACTACGGCCAGATCATTGATCCGGCTTGCCGGAGTACCGAAGGACATGGCCCAAATGATCTGCAGCAGCGAAAGCGTGAAGGTGACAACCTTGAAGGGAATCCCGGGAAATACGCTGGTGATGGCGCTTCCCGACTGCACGATCAAGATGACGATCCAACCCAGGAGTTGCAGCAGATTGATGGCGGCCACGATCCGGCCGCCCGTTTCACCGAAGGCAAAAGAGACATTTTCCATGGAATTGACGCCTCTGACCCAGGCTACGTAAGCGCCCAGCGCGAGAAGGCCTGTTCCGATCAGGTGACCGACCAGAATGGCGGCGCTCCCCTTTACCACGCCCAGGGGGGCAAGGAGCCCGCCCGTAAAAATCTCCGAAACCGAGATGGCCGCGCCGACCCAGAGCAAAAACATTGTGTTGCGTTTCAAAAAAATAACCTCCGAAACATATTTATTTATTATGCTTATGCACGATCAATTCCAGGACGTCGGGTCGGGCGTAGTGACCCGTGGGATCGAAGTCCATCCGGGACAGGGGAACCAAATCCATGCTCAGTTCCGCGAAGGCTATTTCTTCGCGATTCCAGATCGGTTCCACGAGATATTTTCCAAAGGGGTCCACGACGCAGGAACCGCCCGGGCAAAAGTCTTCTTTGACTTTGGCCAACTCCTCCTGGTTTTTGAATATTTGTGGAATCATGCTTTTTGTCTCATATTGGTTACAACCAATTACGAAACAACGCCCTTCCAGGGCTATGTGGCGCAATGTCGCCTGCCATTCCTCGCGGTTGTCCGCCGTGGGCGCCAGGTAGATGGCCACGCCTTGCTGATACAGGGCAACCCGGGCAAGGGGCATATAGTTTTCCCAGCAGATAAGCCCGCCGATGACGCCGAACTTTGTGGGGATTGTTGTCAGAATGTCCCCGGTTCCCTCGCCCCAGATCAATCGTTCGGAACCGGTGGGCTTCAATTTCCTGTGTTTTCCCAAAAGGCGGCCGTCGGGTCCGAAATAGAGCAAGGTGCAATAGAGCGTGCAATTGAGCGAATCCCGTTCCGTGACGCCCAAGGCCACATAAGCCCCGGCCCTTTTCGCGGCCGCGCCGATGGCTTCCGTATCGGCGGAGGGAACGATCACCGCGTTGTCGTAGTAGATTTTCCAATCCTCGCGCCCCTCCATGGTACGGCTTCCGACGACATATCCGAAGGAAAAGCCCCGGGGATAGGCGGGAATGAAGGCCTCGGGGAAGACGATCAAGTCCGGGTGTTGCCCGGCGGCTTTGTCGATCAGGGCAAGCGTCTTTTCGAGGGCGCCGTTTTTGTCAAATGGGACCGTGGATGCCTGCACCACGGCAACTTTGCATTTCTTTTCCATATCCTGCATGGTTTCCCCCTGGTTGGTTTTCATTGGGAATTTTCTCGTTTCTGTAATCTGGTATTAGTATACACAGATTTTGACAAAAAGGCAAGGGTAAAGTTCTTTTTTTGCCATTTCTGATTGTGACGCTCAGTATTGGCGGGTTCTTGAGCGGATCAGTCAAGATAGTTAAGCTGCTTGACAATGGATGAATTTGGTGATACACTAATACAATCAGAACATCATTTTTTTACAGAGGGGGGAACAATGAACGAAGAAATCCGGAACAAATTGAAGGCTTTGGGGAACCTGATCGGCAACACGCCCATGGTGAGAATCCACTTCCGCTACAAAGGCGTCCCGATGGAGATTTACGCCAAGGTGGAATACTACAATTACTCGGGCAGCATCAAGGACAGGATGGCCTACCATATCCTCAAAGACGCTTATGAAAGCGGGAAAATCCAGCCCGGCGACGAGATCTGCGAAGCGACCAGCGGCAACACCGGAATCGCATTTACCGCTATCGGGAGCTTCCTCGGGCACAAGGTCAACATCTATATGCCCGACTGGATGAGCGTCGAACGGATCCGCCTGATCTCGAGCTTGGGCGGAAACGTCATTCTCGTGTCCCGGGAGGAAGGCGGCTTTCAGGGCAGCATCGCGCGCTGCCAGGCGGCGGGGGAATGCGCCTGCACATTTCTGCCGAAGCAGTTTGAAAATGACGGCAACCGCGTGGCCCACTACATCTCCACGGGTCCCGAAATCGAGCGGCAAATGGCGGCCTTCGGCGTAGCTGCCGACGGATTTACAGCCGGTTACGGAACAGGCGGGACGCTCATGGGCATCGGGGAATACCTCAAGGACAAAACCGGCTGCAAGGTCTACCCCATGGAACCGGCCAATTCCCTGATCTCGGCCACAGGCGAAAAAAAATCCGGCGGACACCGGATTCAAGGCATATCGGACGACTTCATCCCGCCGATCCTCAAGATGGAAAAACTGGACGATATCGTCGTCGTGGAGGACGGGGACGCCATTATCATGGCGCAGCTGCTGGCGAAGAAATTCGGCCTCGGCGTCGGGATCTCCTCGGGCGGAAATTTCCTCGCGGCGCTGAAGATCCAGCTGGAGCACGGCGTAAAACACGCGGTCACCACCTTCGCCGACGACAGCAAGAAATATCTCTCGACCGATTACGCCAAAGAAGAACCCGTCAAAGACGGGTATCTTACCAGGGATATCGAATTGATCTCATTTGATTGCGTGAGGTAATTTAATTCACAACAAAAGGCCAGTCTTCGCCTTTTACTATGGCGATGCAGGCTTTGGCGGCCATGGTCGTCATATTGACCATGGCTTCGTTTGTTACGGCGGCGCTGTGCGGCGTGCAGACGATATTTTTCGCGTGGAGGATGGCGGCGTCGGGTTTCGGCGGTTCGTCTTCATAGACGTCGACGCCCGCGCCTCCGATGACGCCTTCATTGAGGGCCCGCGCGAGGTCTTTTTCGGGGACGATGCCGCCCCGGGCGCAATTGATCAGAATTGCGCTTTTTTTCATGGTCTTCAAATCCTCAAAGGTAATCATGCCTCTGGTTTCCGGCGCCAGCGGCACGTGCAGGCTCAAAACGTCGGCTAGCGGAAGCATTT
Source organism: Fusobacteriaceae bacterium (assembly GCA_031272775.1). Classification (NCBI taxonomy): domain Bacteria; kingdom Fusobacteriati; phylum Fusobacteriota; class Fusobacteriia; order Fusobacteriales; family Fusobacteriaceae; species Fusobacteriaceae bacterium. Next base: position 31,296 of record JAISTB010000028.1, read on the forward strand.
CGTGATAGTCGGCGTACCAGGTCCAGCCCTTTTTTTCGGCTTCTTCCCGGGGGAAGAAGGGATCGTAGCCCAGAACGCGCATGCCGAACCCCGCGGCGATTTCCGCGACCTCCCGGCCGATATGCCCCAGGCCGATGATGGCCATGGTCTTTCCCTTGAGCTCAAAGGAGCGCGCGAAATCCTTCTGGTAGGTGAATTTCCCGGCTACGGTCTCGTTGTGGAAGTTGACGATGTTCCGGTTTACCGCGAGCAGAAGCGCGAAAGTCTGCTCGGCCACGGCCCGGGCGTTGGCCCCGACGCTTACGGCCACCTTCACGCCGTGTTCCGTCGCCGCCGCCGCGTCAATATGGTCATAGCCGACGCCTACGTTGGAGATGACCCGGAGTTTCGGCGCCATCTCAATGATTCCGCGGGTGATCTTCCCCAACAGAAGCACGATGCCTTCGGCTTCCCTGAGGGCGTCGGGGTATTTGGAGAGATCGCCGTCATGGACGATGAATAAATCCGTTTCCTCCCGCAGCAGCTCCGTGGCCCCGCCCGCCAAGGGATACGTCAGCAATACTTTGGGTTTCATGATTTTCCCCCTTTACCGGCCCATTTTGGATGGTTGTAGACTTCGGGATTCGCCACATAAGGCCATTTTTCCCCGCCCAGAATGGCAAGGACGGCCGTCGCACACATCTGCGCCATTTTCACCATGGCCTGAGTCGTCTGCGCGCCGTTGTGAGGCGCGGCCACAAGATTTTTCGCGTGAAGGATCTTCCGGTCGGGAGCGGGCGGCTCGTTTACAAAGACGTCGAGGGCGGCGCCCGCGATAATTCCGTCGTTTAACGCGTCCGCGAGGTCGTCTTCGTTGATGATCCCTCCCCTCGCCGTATTGACGATGATGGCCGTGGGCTTCATGAGCTTCAGGTCCTTCATCGTGATAAGATCCCGGGTCGCCGGGGAAAGGGGCACGTGGATCGAGACGACGTCGGCCTTTTTCAGAACATCCGTATAATCGGCGCAATATTCCCAACCGAGGGCCTCAATTTCTTCTTTTTTTACGAAGGGGTCATAGCCGATGACCTTCATCTCGAAGCCTTCGGCGATTTTCCCGAGCTTTTTCCCGATGTTGCCGAGGCCGATGAGCCCCAGTGTCTTGCCGTAGACCTCGAAGGAAGACTCGATGTATTTTCCGAACCAGACCGCGTTTCCGGCCCGGGTCTCGGCGTCGCCTTCGGGGGTCCGCCGGATCAGCGAAAGAATGAGTCCCATGGCCAGCTCCGCCACGGAAATGGCGTTGGCCCCGGCGCTGATGGCAACGGGGATTCCGCGTTCGGTGGCCGCTTCCACATCCACCTTTTCAAAGCCCACGCCGATAGTCGCGATGACCTCGAGACAGGGCGCCGTTTCTATGTCCTTCCGGTCGCATTTGCCGCCCCAGAGGATGATGCCGTTGGTATCGGCCCAGTCCTTTTTGAACGTTTCGGGCTGCTTGTCCTCCACCAGGATCATGTCGACGTTATCTTTCAATATCGCGAGACCTTCCCCGCGTATATGCCGCGATACGATCATTTTCTTCATCTGGATCCTCCCCGTTCCGCCAATCGTTTGCGCCATTTGGGCTGTTCATAAACTTCCGGGTTTGCCACGGCGGGCCATCTCTCGCCGTCCAGCACCGCGAGACAACCCTTCGCGCACATAACGGTCATGTTCCGGATCGCTTCTTTTGTCATGGCCGCAATATGCGGCGTGCAGACGAGATTTTTCGCCTTGAGGATCCTGGCGTCGGGCGGAACGGGCTCCGTCGCGAATACGTCGATGGCCGCTCCGGCAATGATGCCGCTGTCCAGGGCGTCTGCGAGATCGTCTTCGTTGATGATCCTGCCCCGGGCCGTATTGAGGATGAAGGCGCTCTTTTTCATGAGTCCCAGTTCCCGTTTGCCGATGAGGTTGATTGTCTCGGGGGATCTCGGCACATGGACCGACACGACGTCGGCGTTTTTCAGCACGTCGTCATATCCGGCGCAATAGACGATTCCCGCCTGTTCCGTCGCTTCCTTTGAAAGGAAGGGGTCATAGCCGATGACGTTCATGTCAAAGGCCCGGGCCAGCTTGGCGACGGTCTTTCCGATATTGCCCAGACCGATAATGCCCATGGTCCGCCCCGACAGCTCAAAGGACTGGTCGGGATTGCGTTCCTGCCAGCCGACTCCCGCGAGGGTCTCGTAGTGGCCGCTGACGATCTTCCTGTCCAGCGCCAGCAGCAGTCCCATGGTGTGCTCCGCCACGGAGCGGGCGTTGGCCCCGAAGCTTGCCAATACCAGTATGCCGTACTTTGTGGCCGATTCCACATCGATGTGGTCATAGCCCACGCTCATGGTCGCCACAAAATCCAGATGTTGCAATTTGTCAAAGGCATTGGCGTTCATAAAGCCCCGAAAGAGCAGGACCCCCTGGGCGTCTTGGATCTTGTCGGCAAAATTGGCCGGATCCCTGTCGTTTCCGATAAAAATTTCGGCTTTTTCCCTGAGGATATCCATCCCCTCGTCCCGCATCGCGTAGGTGCAAGCGATTTTTTTCATTTTTTACCCCCCTGATTGATATAAAAATGTTGTTATTGCCACCTCGGATGATTCCAGACCCCCGGGTCGACCACGCAGGGCCAGCGCTCCCCCCGGAGTACCGCGAGGCATCCGTCCACGCACATGCGCATCATGTTGAGGGCCGCTTCCTTCGTCTGGGCCGCCGAATGAGGCGTCACCAAAAGATTTTTCGCACGCAAAAGCGGCGCCGTCCCGTCGGGCGGTTCCATTTCAAAAACATCGAGGGCCGCGCCCGCAATGAGATCTTTTTCCAGCGCCGCCGCGAGATCGGCTTCGCTTACGACGCCGCCTCTGGCGCAATTTACAAGAATTGCCTCGGGCTTCATGAGACTCAGTTCCCGCAGGGCAATCAGATTTTTCGTACTCTCGTTCAAGGGCGTATGGACCGTAACCACATCGGCCGCCCGCAAAAGATCCGGCAGATCCGCGCAGCGGGTCCAGCCGCGCTTCGTAAACGCTTCCGGCGGGAGGAAGGGATCATAGCCCAGGATCTTCATGCCGAAGCCCGCGGCCAGTTCCGCCACGATTTTTCCGATATTGCCCAGGCCGATAACGCCGATGGTTTTTCCGTAGAGCTCAAAGGAATTGCCGCTGATCCGGCTTTCCATAAATTTTCCCGCCAGCGTTCCCAAATGCCCGGCCAGCATTTTTTTATCGAGGGCAAGGATCATCCCCATGGTGTGTTCGGCCACTGAGCGGGCGTTGGCCCCGGGCGTATAGACCACGGGCACGCCGCGGGCCGTCGCCGCCGCGACGTCGATATTGTCATAACCGACGCCGTTTTGGGCAATTACCCGTAAATCAGGCGTTTGCGCGAGAATTTCCCCGGTCATTTTTCCGAGCCGGATAATGATCCCTTGAGCTTTTTTCAGCTCCGCCATATAGTTGGCGGGATCGGGATCGTCGGCGATAAAGACTTCCGCCTTTCCCTCCAGAAGGACCATCCCTTCGGGCGGAAAAGCCTGCGTCATCACCAGTTTCACCATTTTACTCCCCCTGTATGTCCATAAAAGTCGTCAATTGAATTCTTTTTTCAAACGCCGGATGATTTTCTTCCGCTCCAGAGCCTTCCCCTGAACCCGGCAATCGGCGATCTCCCGGTCAAGCTCCACAAGGGCGTCGGACGCGCCGCTTTTGGCGAGCCGCTCCCCCAAATGGGCCTTGGGCGTATAGCCGTAACGCTCCCGCAGAAGCCGGCAGTATTCCTCATAGAAGCCTTCGTCGTCCCCCGCGCTTTTGAGCGCCTGCAACGAAGGTCCCGATCCCCTTCCGGCCTTCTTTTTCCTTTTCATTACTAAATATAATAGCACAAAAGTCTCCGGGATACAAACAAATAAAAATATTTTTCCGTAGGGATGCGAAAAGCGGCCCGATTCTCCCTCGGGCGGAAGCGTCGAAACCGTGATTTTTTCGCTCGCGGCAAGCTCAACCGGTCCGTTTGTCGCCGGGGTCGTCGTGACCGCGGGCGAAGCCCCTTGAGGCGGCGCGACGCGCTGTGTTGGCGCGGAAGGCTGTACTTGCCCGCTTCCGGGCGTCACCGAGACTTTCTTCGCCGGAATCTCCAAATATTCATATTTCTTGCTTTTGGGGCTGAAATAGGAAATCCGCATGTCCGGGATCGTCACTTCCCCGGTATTTCTCGGGATTACGGCGATTTCAAAGGTCTTTTCGGCGTAATAACCTTCGTTTTCTATGGTCTCATCGGCGGATTTCACGCTCTCGAACACGTTGAATTCCGTCGCGGGCAGCGAATTTGCCGCGATTTCCTCAAGGCCGTCCAGATTGACCGCCCCCGAGATTTTTACCGTAAGCACAAGGGAATCGCCGTAGGAAACGCTGTCCCGATTCCAGCTCCAGTTGATTTCAGGGGTCCCCACGACGTTCTGAAAGTCCGCCGGTTTCCCCTGGGGCAGCGGCAGAATATGGAGCGTAATGTCTTTTTCGGGGAAAATGTTTCTGCGGATCCGCATGTTTTCCTCCGTTTCCACGGACAGGGAACTGGAGTGCATTTTTTTGTCCCCCGAGGAATTGGCCTCGAGAATCCACTGATAGATCGTCGCCTCTGCGGCCATGGTCCCCTTCAGCGTCCGGATCTGCTTTGTCCGGGGACCGCCGCCGGCCTGGACGGCGGGGACATTTTTCGAGGAAAGCTCTCCGAAATCAGAATCGGCCACGACGTTCAGGCCCATGAGTTGCCTCGAAAACAGGAGTTTTTCCACATAGGGGATCTTTTCGCCGAAATAGAAGGTCTCATCCTGTTTGAGATTCGTCAAAAATTCGATTTCCTCGCCTGCGGCAACGGCGGCCCGCCCTTTGCCGACCTTGAGCGTCAGCTCGTTGGACGCGGCCTTTTTCCCGGCCGCTTTGAGCTTCACTTCCCCCTCTTTCAGCGGCAGGAGCTCATAAATATCGGCCACCTGGCTCTGCTGCCGGCCGTTGATAATGGTGAAATTGGAGTTGGAACCCCGGGAAACGATCCGGAAGTTTTTGTCGAGACCGGCTATCGTGTAGTCCTCTTTCTCTTCGTTCACAAAGGTCACGGCAATCCGGAAGGTTTCGTTGAGGACGGGATTCAGCGTATCGCTTTCGAGCCGGATCTCGCCCAGGGCCGCCGTCGCGCCCAGGAGAAACAGTATTATCCATAGAATTTTTTTGATCTTCACGCTACCACCTGTTCTTGCCGCGGGTATTTCCGACCGGCATTACCCGCTCGTTGTTTTTGAAGGACTGCTTTTCGTTGCCCTCCAGTTTTTTCAGGACGGCCCGGATTTCTTCTTTGCGCTCGTCGGGGACGTCTTCGGCGTATTGGATTTCGCTCTGTCCCTGCGCCTTTTGGCTGTCCTGCTGTTGATCTTGATCGTTAGCTTGATCTTCTTGCTGATTTTTTTGGTCTTGATTTTGTTGATTCCGCTGCTGCTGTTGGTTTTGCTGGTTTTGCTGATCTTGATTCTGCTTATCTTGCTGATCTTGATTCTGTTGATCTTGATTTTGCTGTTGATCCTGATTTTGTTGATTCTGTTGATTTTGTTGATCTTGTTGGTCTTGATTTTGCTGCTGATCTTGATTTTGTTGCTGCTGGTCTTGATTCTGTTGATCTTGATTTTGCTGCTGATCTTGATTCTGCTGATCTTGCTGATCCTGATTCTGCTTGTCTTGTTGATCCTGATTCTGTTGGTCTTGCTGATCCTGTTGATCCTGCTTATCCTGTTTATCCTGCTGATCTTGCTGTTTTTGTTGATCCTGCTGATTTTTTATCTTTTCGAGAACCATCTCGTAATTTTTTTTGATATGGATATCGCCGGAACGCAGCATGGCGTTTTTGTATTCTTCGAGGGCTGCCGTATATCCTTCCATCGGCCCTTTTTCCCCGTTTTCCGCCTGCCCCGCCGGATCTGCCGGCGTCTCCGCCAACTTGACCCGGGCATTGCCCCGGATAAAATACACCGTCGACTCCTCTTGGAGAACTTCCGCGTATTTTTCCGCCCCGTAGAGCGTCTTCACAAGATTGCTCCGGATCCGCCCGTTGCCGGGATCGGTCTCAAGGAGTTTCCGATAGGCCGCCAGGGCTTTTTCCGTTTTCCCCGTTTTTTGCAGGACATCGGCCAGCGTCTCGGGGAACCATGTCCGCTCCCGCCGCCAGCCCGTAAAAAAGAGGGCGACGCCGGCGATCACAAGAAACAGCGCCAAAAGTTTACGTCTCATCTTTCGTCCTCCCCCGCAGGAAAAAGGCCGCGGTAATCAAAAGCAGCCCCAGCAGCAGCGGAACCTGAAAATACTTCTCATAGCGTCTGACGCGCTCCTCCCGGACGGCGCTCCGGTCGAGGCTTCGAATATCCGTGAAAAAGCGTGGAAAATCGTCTTGCAGATTGTTGACCTCGTAGTAGGCGCCGCCGTTTTCCTCGGCCAGTTGCCTTAAAAACGAGGTGTTGAGCCGACTCACCACGGCGGAGCCCGTCTCGTCCTTGATAAAGCCCTGTTTTTTGCCTCCCTCATAATCGGGGACAACGCCGCCCTGGGCCGTTCCGATGCCGGCCGCGTAAATTCTTATTCCGCGCTCCTTCGCGAAGCGCAGCGTCTTTTCGTCGAAATCCCCGCCGTCGGAGAGAATTAACACGGTCTTGTTGTCGCTGCCGGTCTCCGTAAAGGAGTTGTCCGCGATTTGCAGCCCCTGATAGAGCTCGGTGCCGCCCCCCGAAATCAGGTTGCCGTCGATGGCGTCGATGTAATTTTTTCCGATGGCATAATCGTCAGTCAGCGGCATCTGGATGTAGGCGCTGTCCGAGAAGGGGATAAAGCCTATCCGGTCTCCCTTGAGGTTTTTCAGCAATACCGTCAGCAGGCGCTTTGCTCCCTCCAATCGATTGGGATAGACGTCTTCGGTCATCATGGAGCGGGACACGTCGATCAGCGCGTAAATATCGGCGCCCTTCACGTCCTGCTTTTCCTCGTCGAGCAAACGTTGCGGGGAGAGCAGCGCAAGGACGAGGGCGAAGGCCCCCGCCGTCATCAGGACGATCCGCAGGAGCTCCAGCCCCGGCGTTCCCGTTATCGTCAATTGCCGCAGCAGTCTTCGCTTTTTCCCGAATCCGGCCAGCATAATGGCCAGGATCAGCAGGGGAATCAGCAAAAACGGCGCGTATCGCATATTTCCAAATTCCATCGAATCCTCCTCAGGGAATCCGCACAAAAATCAGGTAGCGGAGCGATATCCCGAGCAAAAGCAGAATCAACGCGCCCGTGAGAAAATTCTCGTACAGCTCCTGCCGCTCGTAATAACTGCGTCCTTCCACTTCCGTTTTTTCCAGTTCGTTGATCGTATCAAAAATCCGCTCGAATTCTTTCTCGTCTCCGGCTCTGAAGTATTGACCCCCGGTCTCTTTCGCGATATATTCGAGCAAGGTCTCATCCAGTTCCGTGTTCTTGACGCGCTGGCTCCCGAAAAAAGAACGGACGACGAATTCCCGGGCCCCGATGCCCACGGTGTAGACCTTGACGCCCAGCTCTTTGGCCAGTTTTGCCGCCCCCTCGGGGCTCATTTCCCCCGAGTTGTTCTCGCCGTCCGTCAGCAAAATCGCGATTTTTTCCCGGGTCTTCGCTTCCTTGATCCGGTTCAGGGAGACGCCCAGGCCCATGCCGATAGCCGTCGACGTGTTGCTTGTGATGTCATTGACCGTCAGTTTACGCACGATCTCGGTAATGACATTGTGGTCAAAGGTCAGGGGAACCTTCGTATAGGCGTCGCCGCCGAAGACCACGAGGGAGATCAGGTCATCGGGGCGTTTTTCGACAAATCGGCCGAGGACCGCCTTGGCGGTCTCGAGTCGGCTGGGCCGGAAATCGTCCTTCAACATGGACTGGGAGAGATCGAGCACGAGGGCGATGGAAATCCCGTTTTTCGTGACGCTCCTGTCCTCGAGCCACAACTGCGGTCGGGCCAGCGCGAAGGCCGCCGTGATCGACGACAGAAAGATCAGCCATTTGCCGATCAGGGTTTTTTTGCTTTTGAGCTTGTATTGCCGGACCAGGGCCACGCTGGGGACCCGGATCGCGGGTTCTTTTTGCCTGCGGAAAAACAGCCAGGCCAGAAGGGGGATAAAGGCCAGAAACCAGGGCGCGGCCAGTTTAAACATCGCTTACCGCCCCCTTTTGCTTTTCCTTCTCTGCCAGGTCGCGAAGCCGCCCGTAGATATCCATTGCCCGGGCGCAGACGCGTTTTTGGTACGTATCGGCCTTTTCTTCCTTCCGCGAGAACTTGTAGTCGTCGAGGTCTTTGATATAGTTGACGTCGTCTGCATCGATGACGCCGGTCTTTTCGTAGTCGCCGGTCAAAAATCGCGTGCCGTAGCGATAATCAATGAGTTCCCGCAGGAGCACGCTGACCCGGTATTCCCACTGGTCGGCGGGAAGGTCGGCCATATCCCGCTCAAAGCTCAGGAAAGGATTCCGCGCCGGTCGGGTCCGCCGCCGACCCTTGGGCGTCAGCAAAAAAAGCCCCGCAAGAAAGAGCGCGATACCCGCGATCAGCCGGTATGGAGGCTTCCCCCAGTCCAGTTTCCGCTCGTCGCCGTCGGCCTGATTGAGGTAAATTTCCCCGTTCCGGGCGCGGTCGGCTTCGGTCAGGGCGCTGGCCACATGGATCGTGAGATCAAGATTTCCCGGACGCAAATTCAATTCTCCCGGCAGAAAGCTCCGGAACGTGACGACGTTTCCCGGCGGGTCTTTGGCGTCATCCCGGATATCCTCAAGGCGGACGTCATTTGCCGCGGGCGCCCCGTCAAAGGCCCGGGCGATCTCCTCCCGGGAGACGCCCGTCATCCGCAGGCGGACCGGATCCCCCACCAGGATCTCCCGTTCGGCGGCCGGTCCCGTCATCGCCAACAATAGAAAAAGCATCAAACCACAGGGCAAAATTCGCTTCATCGTTTGATCCTCCGTCGCTTGCCGAAATAATTGGAAAGCGTCACAATATAGTTGTCATCGGTATCGATTTTCAAAATCCGCCTGCCCATGGGGCGGGTCAGGGAAATATCGCCGGCTTTGTTCTCCATGACGACGCGTTCGCCGCTCTCGGCGTCCCGCAGCGTGAATATGGTCCCCGAGGGCAGTTTGTCATATTTCTTGTCGCCCACCGCGATGGGAATCAGGTCATGCTTGGAATCGAGAATCGCCAGCATTTTTTCGTAGCCCGTATCGAGAAAATCCGAAATCAGAAAGACAATCCCGCGTTTTTTCATGACGCCGTTCAAAAACTCCAGGGCCGTCCGTATGCTGGTCCCGCGCTCGGCGGGCTCGGCGTTAAGCAAGGCGTCCAAAAGGATCATCGCGTGATTCCGACCTTTTTTGGGGGGAATATGCTTTTCAATCTTCGTGGTGAATAAAATCAGGCCCACTTTGTCGCCGTTTTTATGGGCGGAAAGGGCGAGACTTCCCACAAGTTGATAAATCAAGTCGAGCTTTTCGGGAAAATATTCGGAACCCGAAATATCCACGAGGATATAGATGCAGATTTCCCTTTCTTCCGTAAATTCTTTGACATAGGTCTTCCGCTGGCGGGCCGAGACCTTCCAGTCGATTTTTTTCACGTCGTCGCCGGGGGCATAGAGCCGGATATCGGAAAATTCCATGCCGTTTCCCTTGAAATAGGAGCGGTACCTGCCCGAGAAGATCTCGCGGGCCAAAATAGACGAGGCGATTTCTATTTTTTTAATCTTTTTCAGCAGTTCTTCACGCTTCATTGAAACCACCCTTTACGGCAATTTTACGGTTTCCAGAATGTCGGTGATGATGTCGTCGACAGTCTTTCCCTCGGCTTCGGCCTCGTAGGTGGGAATAATCCGGTGCCGCAGCACGTCAAAGAGGATGGTCTTCAAATCCGTGGGCGTCACGAAATCACGCCCTTCAAGAAAGGCGTTTCCTTTTCCCGCCAGCGCGATGGCGATGGAGGCTCTGGGCGAAGCGCCGCAGAGGATGTAATTGTTCTTTTCCCGGGTCCGGAAAACGATATCGACGATATAATCCATCAATTTTTCATCGAGATGGATCTCCCGGATAAGGTCGCCGATGGCCTTGATTTCATTCTTGTCGAGGATCGCGTCTATCGGCATATCCTCGTATCCGCCGGCGCCCGTCAGCAAGCGCAGGATCGTCTTTTCTTCTGCCTTATCAGGATATTCGACCCTGACTTTCATCAAGAATCTGTCCTGCTGGGCTTCGGGCAGCGGGTAGGTCCCGTCCTGCTCGATGGGGTTCTGGGTCGCCAGGACCACAAAAGGCCGGTCCAGAATAAACGTCTCGCTTGCGATCGTGATCTGCTTTTCCTGCATGGCCTCAAGGAGAGCCGACTGCACCTTGGCAGGGGCGCGGTTGATTTCGTCGGCCAGGATGATGTTGGCGAACACGGGGCCTTTTTTCGTGTAAAATTCCCCGTTTTTTTCGTTGTAAATCTCGGTTCCGATGATGTCCGAAGGCAGCAGATCCGGCGTAAATTGGATTCTCGCAAATTTGAGACCCAGGGTGCGGGCAATGGTGCTGACCGTCAGGGATTTGGCCAGTCCCGGCAGTCCCTCCAGCAGAATATGACTGCCCGTAAAGATTCCGATCAGGATCTTTGCGATCATGTCCTGCTGCCCGATGACCTTCTTCCCGATCTCGTCCCGGACGGCCCTGACCAGCCTGCCGTATCCCAAAATTCGTTCTTTGACGCTGAGTTTGCTTTCAGCCGTATTTTCCATTTTTCTCTTACCTCCGATCCGTTTCGTAACTCTAACTATAGCCGCTTTTGATGTCCCCAATATGACAGCGGGGCTCTTTATCTCCGATCAAAATCCGATTTCCCGCAGGGCCGGAAGGGCGTAGAGGGACATGTCGCGCCGGTATTTTTCCGGATTCTGACGTTTCATCATCCGGAGGAAAACCGTGGCGTTTCCCGTATCCATACGGGCCCTGCGGAAGGCCCGGCGCTCGTAGGGCGTCTTTTCCGCGATAAAGAGAAAGATATCGAGGAGAACCTCGTCGGGCAGGCGTTCGGTCAGCACGGTCTTCTTGTCGCCCAGGATCTTGTAGCGCTTGTACACGCTGCCGTTCCGGTCGAATTCCAGAAAAAAGCCGCAGGGCACTCCCTGTCGGTAGGTACAGAGGCTTGTGAGATTTCCGTTCCGCTGATAATTCATCACGAAGCCGTGGCGAACCCCCGCGCGAAACATGGAATATTTGCGGACGGAGCCGCTCTTGTAGTATTTTATCTCAATGCCGTCGGGGACGCCCTTCGTTAGCCAGGCCCGTTGCTTGATTTCGCCTGTGGCGTGGAGAATCCGGCACTCGCCGGTCATTTCGTTGGCCACGTAATTCACGATGACTTCCCGCCGGCCCAGTTTGTCGTAGAGAATGCTCTTGCCCGAGAGCTTGTTGTCCTCATAGAGCGAGACGTTGACGAGTTTGCCGTTGGGGGCGTAGAGAATGCAGCGGCCGTTCAGCTTGCCGTCCTTGTACATCAGACTTTTTTCGAGCTTCCCGTCGGGAAAATAGATATAGGCCCGGCCGTTCAGAATGCCGGCCGTATAACTCGCGCTCATTTTAAGGATCTCGTTGGGGTAGTAGCCGTACTCGTGGCCGCTCAGCTTTCCATTTTTGTAGAGACACTTGGTCTTCAATTTACCGCTCAGGTAATACTCGAAACAGCGGCCGTTGGGGATGCCCGCCCGCATGACCGCTTCCCGCTCGATCCTGCCGTTGGGGAAATAGCGGATGTTCTTCCCTTCGGACTTGCCGTCCTTGAAGAAAACCGTCTCCTCCAGCGTCCCGTCGGAATAATAGATCTCGCCCGGACCGTTCAACTGGTCGTTCGCGTAGGTAAAGCGCTTCAGCAAAACGCCGGCTTCATTGTATTCCGTGGCCTCGCCCTCGAGTTTGCCTTCATTGAAATGAAGCGCGCTGGCCTTGCGTCCGCTGGTGAAATAGAGCACGTGCTCCCCGTGGAATTTCCCGTTCAGGACGCCCATTTTCCGCTTGACGATCCCGTTGGGATAATACTCCATCCGGTATTCGACTTGGTTTTCCAGTTCTCGCATCGTTTCTCCTCTATATGGGGTTTATTTTTTCAACGATATTGTTTTCAAATATATTGCCGGATCACGGTGATAACGCCTTTTTCCGTATTGCCGGGCGCCAGAAAGGCAGCGGCTTTTTTGAGATCCGGATGGGCGTTTTCCATGGCGAAGCTGTATTTGCAAAGGGGCATCATCTCGAGATCATTGAGAAAATCCCCGAAGACCATGGACTCGTCCGGCCCGATCCCCAGCTTTTTCTGAATCATGGCGACGCCGGTCCCCTTGCTGGCATCCAGCTTTTCGACGTCGAGCCAGACCTTGCCCGAGACGACGATCTTGTAACGGTCGGCCCAATGCCGGACTGCCGGGTAAATGTTCTTTTCACTGCCGTCAAAATTGCAGAGGGCGATTTTGCAGATCTCGTCCTCCACGGCGCAGAGGTCCTCCACGGCCCGCAGACGAAAATAGTATTTCCGGACCTCTTCCTCGAAGAGGATCCCGCCCTTTTGAATATAAGCGGATTTTTTCCCGCAGAGAACGGCCTGGGTCCCCGGCAGATCCGCCACATGTCGCAGGATGTCCCGGGCGTCGGAAAGAGGCAGCGGATTCGCGAAGAGTTCCTCGCCGCGCCAGACGACGTAAGTCCCGTTTTCCGCGATAAAGATGATGTCGTCGCGGATCGGCGCGAATTGCTCCAAGAGCGTATAATACTGCCTGCCCGAGGCCACCGCGAACAAGATGTTCTTTTTTCTCAGTTCCGGGACCAGGTCCCAGAATTCCTCCGGGATCTTGCCCTCGCCATCGAGAAGCGTCCCGTCCATATCGCTTACGATCAGTCTGATCATTGATTCTTCCTTTCGGTTCAAATTTCCTTTCATATTATACAACAGGTCGGCGGTCCTTTTCAACAAAAAACAAAAGGACGGGATTTTCTCCCGCCCTGCTGTTCAGTTTCGGTACAAATTATTTTGCCGCTTCTTTTTCCGCCGCCCGGGCCTCGATGACCTTCTTCGCGATCATTTCGGGCGCTTCCTCATAGCGTTCAAAGTGATAGGTGAAGGAGCCCCGTCCCTGGGTCATGGCCCTCAGATCCAGCGCGTATTTGAGGATTTCGCTCTGAGGAACTTCCACATGAAGGATCTGCTCGCCGTAGTGGTTGTGATCCATGCTCAGAATCCGGCCGCGGCGTTTGTTCATGTCGCCCATGACGTCGCCCAAAAAGGACTCGGGAATCACGATTTCCATCTTGCAGACCGGCTCCAGCAGAACCGGCGAAGCCTGGGGGATCCCCTGCTTGAAGGCGAGGATGGCCGCCAGCTTGAAGGAAAGCTCGTTGGAGTCCACAGCGTGGTAGGAACCGAAATAGAGCGTCGCCTTGAAGTTGATCATCGGATAACCCGCCAGGACGCCCGTGGTCTTGGCCTCGATCAGGCCCTTTTCCACCGCGGGGATAAAGGATTTGGGCACAACGCCGCCGTGAATATCGTCCACAAAGGTGAATTCTTCGTCGGGATTGGGCTCAAAGCGGATATAGACGTCGCCGAACTGACCCGCGCCGCCGGACTGCTTCTTGTGGCGGCCCTGCTGTTCGACCTTCTTCCGGATCGTCTCGCGGTAGGACACGATCTGGTCGATGAGCTCGGCGTGAACGCCGAATTTATTCTTGATCTTGGAAAGGATGATGTAAAGATGCTTTTCGCCCTGTCCGCCGATCAAAAGCTGCTTGGTTTCGTAGTTTCTCGTGACGACAAACGTCGGATCCTCCTCGAGCATCCGCTGCAAGCTCGTGCTCAGTTTTTCGTCGTCGTTTTTTTCCGCCGGTTTTACGCCCGAGTAGAAGGTGGCTTCGGGGAAATCAATGGCCGGATAGAGGATCGGCTTGTCCTTGTCACAGAGCGTGTCTCCGGTCTGGGTCGCCTGGAGCTTTGTCGTAGCGCCGATGTCGCCCGCGATAATTTCCGGCGCCTCTTCCTGCTTGTTCCCGCGCATAAAGACCGTCGTCGAGATCCTTTCCTTCTTGCCCTTGGTGGAATTCAGGATTTCCGTGTCTTTTTTGATGGAACCCGAAAGTACCCGGAACAGGGATACTTTGCCGATAAAGGGATCGACAAAGGTCTTGAACACAATGGCCGAGAAGGGTTCGTCGCGGCTGGTCTTTCTCGTGATCTCCGCCTTGGTGTTGGGATCAATTCCCTTCCATTCGCCCTCGTTGACTTCCGTCGGTACGGGCATATAGTCATAGATCATTTTGAGCAGCGTATGAATCCCGATCTCCTGGGTGGCCGAGCCCACAATAACCGGTACGACGTCGCCGGAAACGGCTCCTTTGTGGAGACCGGTCTTGATTTCCTCGAGGGTGAATTCCTCTCCGCCGAAGTATTTTTCCATCAACTGCTCGTCGGTCTCGGCCACGGCCTCAATCAAGAGGTTGCGCACTTCTTCGATGTCGACGCTTTCGGGAATGGGGCCGTCCAGACAGTCTTTGCCGTTGTAGATCCGGCTCTTGAGCCCGACGACGTCCACAAAGCCCTTGAATTCTTCTTTTTCTCCCAAGGGGATGCAGAAGGGGGCGATTTTCTTGCCGAATTTATCTTTCAATTCCTTCAGCAGCTTGTCGTAATTGACGAAGCCCTTGTCCATTTTGTTGATGAAGATGATCCGCGGCAGTTTCTTTTCCTCAAGAATGCGCCAGGCCTTTTCCGCGCCCACTTCTATGCCCGAAGTCGCGTCAAGGACCATGACCGCGCTTCCCGCCACGCGCAGGGACGAGTATACTTCGCCGATAAAGTCGAAATACCCGGGGGTATCAAAGAAATTGTATTTGCAGTCTTCATACTCGATGGGAATGATCGACGTGTTGATCGAAAACAGCCGTTTGACTTCCTCTTTGTCAAAGTCCGACTGTGTCGTCCCGTCTTCGACCGTGCCCATTTTGTCAATGACTTTGGAGATTTTCAGCATCGCTTCGATCAAGGTGGTTTTGCCGCTCCCCCTGTGTCCGACAAGAGAAATGTTCCTGATTTTGTTTGTATCGTAGCTTTTCATAAAATGTTGCCCCCTTACGTTTGGTTTTCGATTGTAAAAACTACGGCCGCTGAAATTTTGACCGCCAATACTTTATATACTCAATAAACGGCAAATAGTCAATAGGGGAAAAAATTATTTTTTGCCTTTTTTGTCTTTTTCGTTCGCTTCTTCCTTGACTTTGCCCTTTTCCTCAGCCTTGTCCTTCTTGAGCTCCTTCGAGCCTCCCACGCCTACGCCGACGCCTACATGGGGGAAAATGGGGATGCCCACGCCGACGCCTATGCCTGTGGAGCAACCTGTCATGAGCATGGACAGCAGAATGAGACCGATTGCCGTTTTCGTGATCAATCCGGATCGTTTCATCGTGATACCTCCGCTTCAAAAGGGTTTTTGCGCGAAAATTGTGTATAGGAATATTTTAGCATGTTTGTGGCTTTTTGGCAATAAAAAACACGCGCGGGTCCAAAAGGAGGCGGCGTGTATTTTTTCTTCGGTCAGGCCTGTTCTTCCAACAGGAAATCCAAGATATTCCGGATTTTGATCCCGCGATAATCTTTGAAGGGCAGGCGGTCCATGGTCAGGACCACTTTTTCGTGGTTGTCATTCAGTTTTTCCAGCGGTCTCACTTCCCGCTCCAGTGTTGCGGGGTCCATGACGGACGCGACCACCTGGCAATAAATCAATTCATCGAGATTCTTTGCCACAAAATCAATCTCAAGGTCGTCGGACTTTCCGACATTGACCCGATATCCGCGACGCAGCAACTCGAAATACACAACATTTTCCAAAAGTCTGCCGTAATCGCGGCTGCCGTCCGACAAGAGCAGCGTCCGGATCCCCGAATCCGTCAGGTAATACTTGGCCTGGGTCTTCAAAAGCAGCTTGCCCTTGAGGTCATAGCGGGACGCCTTGTAAATGATAAAGGCCTCTTCAAGGTGGTGCAAATAGTTTTCGACAGTCTCGCTGGACGTCTTCTGTCCGGCGCTCGAGAGGTAATCGCTGATTTTTTTTGCCGAAACGGGATTGCCGATGTTGTCCGCGAGATATTTCATCAGGTTTTCCAGCAAAGGCGGGTCTTTGATGATGTTGCGAGTGATGACGTCCTTCATGAGGATCGTGTTGTAGACGCCGGAAAGGAAATCCATATTGGCGCGAGGCGTCTCTACAATGTCAATCCTGCCCGGGAAACCGCCATATTCCAGATAATCGGCAAAAGCGCGCGCGGTATCGCCGCCGGCGGCGAAGTCGATAAAATCGAGATATTCCTTGAAGGAGAGGGGAAGCATTTTGATTTCGACGTAACGTCCTGTCAGGTATGTCGAGATTTCTGAGGACAGCAGTTTCGCGTTGGAACCGGTCAGGTAAATATCCAGGTCCGGACTCAGGAAAAGGGCGTTAACGGTGATTTCCCAATCGGGGATCCGCTGAATTTCATCGAGCAGGAGATAATATTTTTCTCCTTTTTCCGCAGTCTGCTCCTCAATCAGGGCGTACAGGGTCTTGTGGTCCATGCCGTCATAGCGGAATTCCTCAAAGTTGTGTTTTATGATCTGACCTTCTTTTACGCCGCTTTCCAGCAAATGCGCCCTGAAAAGGTCAAGCAGCATGGATTTGCCTGAACGTCTAATGCCTGTGACGACTTTGATCATGTGCTTGTTCACAAAGGGGGAAAGTTTTTTGAGATAGACGGGACGATTTTTCATATGCTCACCTCTTTTTCAAGTATAACTGAAAAAGTTGGAAAAAGCAAGAAGTTTTTCGGTTGTAACTGAAAAAGTTCTGAAAATCCAGAAGTTTTTCGGTTGTGGCTGAAAAAGTTTTTGGGCCAACTCTGGCCTAGCTAAGTGAGCGTAAGATATGTGCTAAAATTTCGACTTTGTTGCTATAAGCGAGTGCTTATCCTGAACAGTTTCAATCTCCTCTATCGTAATGCTGACTCCCCCTGATACCCCTTGATCAAAAATATACCGTGACAATGGATTTATAACCATGCTCTCTACAACATTGCCTATTCCTCGTCCACCGTTCTCCAAATTTAATTTTACTCTTTCAAACAACGTTTTAACCGCTTCTTTGGAAAAATCCAGCCGTATGTTTTTTTCAGCGAAGAGGTTTACGGATATTTTTGTCAACTGTGCCTTCATAATATCCAAAGCTACTGATTCTCTAATATAATCATATACAATTATATTTTCGCCAATTCTGTTCAAAAGTTCCGGCCTGCCCAATTGCAATTTAAAATAATTCTCGATCGCAGTTCGAACCTTTACTTGGATTTCCTCATATGGCATGCTTGAAGTTACATTAGCGATGCGGTTTCCCCTTTCATCAGGAATAAATATTCCTAAATTACTCGTAAATATAATAATTGTTTCAGAAAAATATATCGTATTCCCCTGACCGTCGGTCATACGGCCATCTTCGAGGATCTGTAGAAATTTGTCCAGAATAGATGGATCTGCTTTTTCTATTTCATCGAAAAGAAGAACCGAAAAAGGATTCTTCTTGACTGCATTAGTCAGTTGTCCACCAGCCTCATAGCCTATGTAACCTGGCGGTGCACCCATGAGTTTCTGGTCAGAATGAGATTGTGAGTATTCACTCATATCGAATCGAATGCAGGAACGCTCATCTCCGAAAATAAATTCTGATAATGTTTTTGCCAGTTCCGTTTTGCCAGTCCCGGTTGGACCTGCGAGAAACAAAACGCCTTTAGGTTTGGAAAGAGAAGAGGACTGAAGACCTGCTAACCCGACAACAGCCCTTTTTATAATGTCAAGAGTTCGGTTGATCGCTAAATTTTGTCCTTTGATCCGGTTTTGAAACATTTTTTCCGCATGCATCAGCTTATCGTAATTGAGCTTGGCCCATGGATTTTCTTGAATTCCAAATTTATAAAGATCAATGACTTGACAGAGTTTCGAAATTTCTGTTTTTCTTGATTTTGCAAGTTTCCGAATATCATTCAGTTCCGTAAAGCTCATTCCTTCAGTCAACGCAACAAAGCGATCTTGAATTTTTATTAATTCTCTAGGTAAGTTTTCGTAAGTAGCGATTTGTTCTTTGTATATGTCTACCTGAAAAAAGCTTCTGAAATTTTCTCCTTTTATAAATTGCTCTCGCTCCTCTTTTTGCGGCGTGTCAATTCTGATTGTTTTACTTCCAGGATTTTCTAAGTAGAACCACGCTGGTAGATCGTTTACTTTGTTTGCAATCACTATTATCACATTTTTCAGCACATTTCCCATTGTGACAACATCCATGGCTGAAAGGCTGGCCATGGTCAAATTCGTAAAGATATCTATGTCCTCTTGACTCAAATTATCCGGAGAAATGATATATCGAGAAGCAAAATTTAAAATTAGCGCAGTTGGAACTTCCGCTTGAGCCAAGGCAGTCACTGCACGAGCAGAGAGATCAATTAAATCCAATGGCCGGGAATTGTTACCAAAATTTTGTATGCCTGCAACTTTTATGAATGCAGATAGACTTTCGGCATTCATTTCATTTGATAGACCTGATAGACCATCAAAAAAGGCAATGGCTTTATAACCCAAATCTGTCAAATAATAATGTAGATACTCAGAGAGCCTTACTATACTTCCACCAGGCAACTCCTGATTCTCTGAAATTTCTGGATACTGATACAAGTCAAGAACATTTCCCT
This sequence comes from Fusobacteriaceae bacterium, assembly GCA_031272775.1. Taxonomy (NCBI): domain Bacteria; kingdom Fusobacteriati; phylum Fusobacteriota; class Fusobacteriia; order Fusobacteriales; family Fusobacteriaceae; species Fusobacteriaceae bacterium. Next base: position 50,123 of record JAISTB010000028.1, read on the forward strand.
CCAAAACGATTTGTGGATTTAATCGACAAAAAATATTTAATTCCTTATGCCATTTTGAGATAAATTCTTCCATGTCAGTCTCCTTTAATTCCTACTGTAATGATATGGTTGCCTTCAGAAAACACTTGCAGAGAATTTCCTTCTTTCATATATTCATTATATTTTTTTTTGCATTTCGGATCAAGATAATGTATAATTTGATTGTCAGATCCACGTAGTGGACTATTGTTGTTCTCTTTTTCAAGGTATTGTCCATCTATCAAAACTGAAATATTAGACAAAATAGAGTGAACACTTTCCTTTCGCATATTTTTTAATTCCTGCAAAGTAAATCCGGTATAAACTAATATATCAATTTTGGAGGATCTGTGACTAAATAATCTATGAAGCCCTTCGACAAGAATTGCTAAAGCTCCAGGCTGCAGGAACGGTTCTCCTCCGGAAATAGTAATGCCATCCACATTTATGTTCTTAAAGACACGCTTCATTGTTTTCAGTAAATCTTCTGTATTGATTCTTTCTGTTGGATGCTGAATTTTAAATTCCGGACTAATACACCCATGGCAATTTCTATGGCATCCGGTTAACCATATGCCAATCCGGGTTCCCGGACCTAAACTGTGGACTGGATAAAGAATATTGCCAATATAAATATGTCTTGCGACTTCTGGTTTTGTCATAATCATCACCACAGGTTCATGATTTAGATTTTTTCTTTTCCCCTTCTTTACCAAGCGCCACCTTAACGATCAGACTTCTTGAGGGTTTTCTCTCGCCTCCCATCATCACAATGGAACCGATTTGCAATGGATACGCTTTTTCTGAAGGAATTGACTTTCCATTGACAATGGTTCCATTTTTGCTTTTTAAGTCAGTAACAACCAGCTGCCCGTTTTGCAGACTGAATTTACAATGTTTCCTGGATACGCCGTCTTTATTTTTCCGGACTAAATATCCACCCCATACGTTTGCTCGTCCTATAACGACAGGATTTGCTAAATCTAATTCCAGTATTTCGCCATCTTCCAAAGAAATCAAAGAATACTCCGTCGTGAGGGGATCTTCTTCAAAGTTATCAGGTATATTATCAATAGATGTTATCGGCACATCCTCCAAAGATTCACCGCAGGCTTCGCATTTAAGGAGATTAGCGGGATTCTTGTGTTGACATTCCTCACAAATCCTGATTTGGGTTTCAGAGATTTTTGGTTCGGTCGGGACAGATGGAAACTCAGAAGGGGCCGGTTTGTCAATTGACACGCCTGTCAAATCATATCCGCATCCTTTGCAGGTGAAGATATTAGCCAGATTTTGTAGTCCGCATTGCGGGCAAGTTTTTGTCTTAGCCATTTGTTTTTCCTTGAGTGATCGCCTTTTTTTTCGTACCCGCTTTATCATAGTTCTCTTTTGTTCTCCGATATTCCTGTAAATTGACTTTAGCAACATTTTCTACTGATGGGGGGGTGGCAGTATATTCAGTTACAATAACGCCTTTTTCAGCAAGCCGTTCAATTATTTTTCCTTCCATTCCACAAAAAGTCTTAGACTTAGACGTAATGTCCATGGCCTCAGTTTTGGTTGGAATGGTATTATCTTCTCCTTTCCCAACGATGCTCATTATAATACTGCCATCACTTTTTTGCACGACATTTATTGCTGTCGTATCCCCATAATCAATTAAGGTGCTTTTTGATTTTTTCCCGGATTTCTTGACGATATTTTTGGTCGCAAACGCTTCGTAGCCCAATTCTTGGAATGTCTCAGCAACTGCATTTTCCACGACCGTATTAAGAAAATCATTCCCAGCAATACGTCTGTATTGTTCTTGCGCTATTTCTTTTATAATTGCTATAGATTCTGCCGAACAAGAGTACTTATCCGGGCTTTCACCAAGGGATTTGCAACATATTTGGTATTCTGAATAAACATCAATAAAGGCTTTTTTCAATTGAACATCTTTTTTTTCAATATTCTCTTGATTGACTTCCGTGAAAGTAATAATCTCTTCTGATTTCGATTTTACTAGTCTCAGATAAATCTCTAGCTCTTTCTTTCGCAGAGCTGATTCCATTTGAGCTTTCTTTCTTTCTTCTGTTCGTTTTTCTTCTCGCTCTTTTTTTTGACGAGCTCTCTCTTCTGCAAGTAATCTTTGGCGTTCTGCTTCTTCGGCTATTCTTTCCAAATTTATTGTAATTTTACCTTGTCCGTGACTCATAATAAGACTCCTTTGATATACATGAAAGCAACTAAAATAGATATGAACAAATTAACTACCACTAATACCAGCATGACTGCATATTTAGTTTTTAATTTCCTCATATCCGCATGATAAACTTTCGGAAAATCGACAACAATTGTATTCCAAGCTTTGTCCTGTTTTTCAGCGATTTCATTTTGCTGTAAACCTATATTATCTATATCCGAGGTAATAGTTGTCACACCATTTATTATTGCTTTATGATTATCTTTGACCAACTGCAACAGCAATTTGATGTTTTCGTCTTGCTGTCTAATCGAATTCCGATTTTGAGACTGGACGTCCTTAACAACCTCAACAAAATTTGACACCGTTGTACAGGAAGCTGATAATATGGCTGCTGTATTTTGTGCATCATTCCTCAATTTTTCGGCAGTATGATTTGCCAGAACTATATCTGCTATCAGCTTGTCCATTTTCTCGGAAGTAGACTGACTCTCAGAGTAAATTCTCTGTATGAGTTTTTCTACTGCATTAGCATATTTTTCGCTAGCTAGCTGTGATTCTTTTACCCATGTTTGGATACTGCCAACAATAAGTCGCTCAGATTTTTCAAGTTCTTCTGTCACCGTTGCCAATCTCTCGCCCGTCGACGGCTGATTATCATTTTTACCCATGCGGGTCTCCTCCTTGTATATCCACAATTCTTGATGGATTATATCTATTTTGGTCTTATAGACTTGGTAAGCCTTGTTAAAGCCAATTCAGCAATGATGAGCATTGTTTCATTATCCTTTAACATCCGATGAATTTCCATTAACCGATTGGGAAGAATGTTCATCGCTTCTTTTGCAAAGAAGTCTTTTGCGCCTTCTGGAGCAGTTTGTAAAATTGGCAATGAATAAGAAATCAATAGATTTTGATTATGTTCATTAAAATATGTAGGGTCCATCTCAAAAATTCTGCTGAGTTCTCCCCTGTAGTCAAGATATCGTTCACCATCGAATTGCTTTGCAAGATAATTTATTACTTCCAGTCCTATATTCCCTCGATAAGATTCGCGATATCGGTCGATCAATGCTGAGAGGGCGACTATTTCATCTTGCGAGCGTAGTTTTTTTTGACTATATGTTCGCTCCTCATTGGTTTCATAATTGTAAAATATGGAAAGCCACGCCTCTATATCAGTAGACACAGAAAGTATGCTGTTGATGCGTGCATTGTCTGTCGTGCTCAACCTGAAAAACGAATTAATATATTGTCTAATTTCCTCTTCGCTGGGGTTTCGCTCACAAAAGCGATACATGTTCACTATAGCCATCCGTCTGCTATAGATATTGATATACCAAATAAACATCGCGTTTTGAATTGATTTGTGGTATAATATAGTCATGGAAAATGAACTTAAGACTAACGCGGTTCGACTGAGCCAAGAACAGCAATACGAGCTTCG
>JAISTB010000029.1 GCA_031272775.1 Fusobacteriaceae bacterium
CGCCAGATAGGCGGCGGCATCCTCGGACGATTGAACTTCAATGAACATGAATCCAATGAGTGGTATCTCAAAGGAAGTCTGCATACAGGGCAGATCAAAAATCAGTATGACAGCAGAGATTTGCGGGACCTTGCAGGGACAGTCGCCAGTTACGATAAATCCTCATGGTACCTTGGCGGCCATGCTGAACTTGGCACAACCTGGGAGCTATCTGACAAGACAAAACTTGGACTTGGCGGAAAATTCCTGTTTTCCGTGATTGAAAGCGGTACAGTACATCTTGCAACGGGAGACCCCATTGATTTTCGGCACATGATATCGGAACGGGGGCAGTTGGCATTCTCAGCTCAACATAAAATCAGCGATCGAGTCATTCCATACGCGCGGCTGAGCGCAGAATATGAATGGAAAGGCGAGGCATTGGCAACCACCCATGGATATTCATTACCGGCTCCGTCTTTACATGGCGCCTCAGCAGGCATTGAACTTGGAATTATTGCCGAACCCACGGAAAAAATGCCTCTATCCATCCAAACCGGCATCGTTGGCCTGTATGGAAAAAAAGAAGGCTATCTTGGGCAGCTCAAAATCAAATATACGCTGTGATTCGGAAGAACATCCAAATTTAATTTTTCCCCATTGCAAAAGCCGCTAAACCGTGATATAATAAGTCTATATTAACAACCAGGAGGTATAAATATGAAACCGGAAATCTTGTCTTTTGTGAAGGAAAAAACCAATGTGATCGTGAACGCGCCGTCCTGCTGCAAAGAATTGAAGGAAGAGGCGCAGACGTGGCTGAAGGCTGTCGGAACGCCTGAAGAAGCCGCCGAAACAAAAAAATATCTCGCGGAGCTGGAGGAGGACATCCTCCCCATCGACGGTCTGATCGCCTTTGCCGAGTCCGAAACGGGAACGAAAATTTTCGGCGCCGAGCGCGCCAAAGGGGTCGCGGCCCACGCGAAGGAAATCAAGGCTGCCGGAGCGAAATATTGCGATTGCGCGGCATGTGCGGCTGCCGAAGCCATTTTGGAAAAGAAAGGGAGTATTTTGTAGGAAAAAAGTTTTTGACTGAATTTTTGTCGGATTTAACTTGGAGGCGCAGGATATGCGTCTCCTTTTTTTATTCTTCCAACACCCAGTGGGTCCCCTCCACAAGCCGCATCTTCCCTTTGCTGTAGTCATGTCCGCTCTCGGCGTAATCGTAATGGATCGCCTTGCGGATTTTTTCGTAGCGCGGATTCGGATGGGGGATGCTGGAGATCAGGCTTTTCGTATAGGGGTGAACGGGATTTTCAAAGATCTCCTCCCTTGTCCCCGTTTCCAGCAAATAGCCCAAATGCAGGACGCCGATCCGGTTCGAGATGTATTTGACCATGCTCAGGTCGTGGGCGATAAAGAGATAGGCCGTGCCGGTCTCCTGCTGGATGTCCTTCATGAGGTTGACGACCTGGGCCTGAATGGAGACGTCCAAGGCCGAAATACACTCGTCGGCGATGATCATCTTGGGGTTCATAATGAGCGCCCGGGCGATGCCGACCCGCTGCCGCTGCCCCCCGCTGAACTGCATGGGGTAGCGGCTGGCGTGGGCGACGGAAAGTCCCACCTTTTCCAACATGGCGGCGATCTTGTGGTTGCGCTCGTCGCTGTCCCGGTAGAGGCGGTGGATATCGAGGCCCTGCCCGATGATGTCGGAAATCTTCTTTCTGGGGTTCAGGCAGGACATGGGGTCCTGAAAGACCATTTGCATGCTCTGGCGCAATCTTTTGTTCTCCGCGGCCGGCAGTTCCCCCGAGATATCCATGCCGTCAAAGAGGACTTTACCGGCGGTCAACTCGTAGAGCTTGATGATGGCGCGGCCGATGGTGGTTTTCCCCGAGCCGCTCTCTCCCACGAGGCCGTAGGTCTCGCCGGGATAAATCTCAAAATCGACGCCGTTGACGGCTTTAATGGTCAGGCGCCGGTTTATTTTAAAATGTTGTGTCAATCCCTCCACTTTGAGCAGGGGTTCTTCTCGGACACTCATGTTGTTTTCTCCTTTTCCGCCTTCATTCGCAGCATACGGTCGATCATGTTTCGGAGCTCCACCGGCAGTTCCACTTTGGGCGCTTTGGGGTGAAGGAGCCAGGTCGCCGCGCTGTGGGTCTCCGTGATCTTGAACATGGGCGCGTCCAGCCGTCTGTCGATATTGAGGGCGAATTTGTTCCGGGGCGCGAAGGCGTCTCCTTGGATTTCGCCGGTCAGCGTCGGCGGGTTGCCGGGAATGGCGTAGAGCCTGTCCTCGCTTGTCTCGAGGTTTGGCATACTGCTCAAAAGCCCCCAGGTATAGGGATGACGCGGATCGTAAAAGATTTCGTCGGCCGTTCCCTTTTCGACGATCTTCCCCGCGTACATGACGTTGACGAAGTCCGCCACCTTCGCCACAACGCCCAAATCATGGGTGATGTAAATTACCGAAATGCCGCGCTCTTTCTGGACGTGTTTGATGAGCTCGAGGATTTTTGCCTGTATCGTGACGTCGAGAGCCGTCGTGGGTTCGTCGCAAATGAGCAGCTCCGGATCGCAGGCCAGGGCAATGGCGATGACGACGCGCTGGCGCATACCGCCCGAAAGCTGATGGGGGTAATTCTTAAAACGGTTGACGGGATCGGGGATGCCCACGAGGTCCAGCAATTCAAGCGCTTTGGCCTTTGCCCGGTCCTTGGGCGTCCCGAAATGGGCGATCATGCCCTCCATAATTTGCTTTCCGATGGACATCGTCGGATCGAGAGAAGTCATGGGGTCCTGAAAGATCATGGCGATCCGCCTCCCGTTGATTTCCCGGGCGATGCGCTTGGGTCCCATTTTCAACAAATCGAGGGTAACGGGATCCTGTCCCCGAGGATTGTAGGTAAATTCCATGGTTCCGGAATTGATCACGCCATTTTTGGCCAAAATGCCCATGGCCGCCTTGACGGTGACGCTCTTGCCGGAGCCGCTCTCCCCCACTATGGCCACGGTCTCGCCGCGCCAGACGTCAAGATCGACGCCCCGAATGGCGTGTACGATGCCGCCCACGGTCTTGAAGGAAATATTCAGATTGCGTATGGTCAGGATTTTTACCCGCTCTTCCATGGGAAACCGCTCCTCTCAAAAAGCTTCTCTATCTGTCCCGCAGCGTGGGGTCAATGGCGTCGCGCAGGCCGTCGGCCAAAAGATTGAAACTCAGCATCAACAGCGCCAGCACTATGGTCGGAAAGATGATCATATAGGGATGTGTCGTAAAACTCTTGAAGGCTTCGGAGATCAGGGAGCCCAAACTCGCCATGGGCGCGGGCACTCCGAGGCCGATAAAGGCCAGAAAGGCTTCGGTAAAAATCGCGTTGGGAATGGAGAACATCGTATTCGTCAGCAATTGCCCGAAGATATTGGGGAGTATTTCCCGGAAAATGATAAAGAAATTCGGCGCTCCCAGCGTCCGGGAAGCCAGCACGAATTCCTGCTCCTTCAGCCGCAGCATCTGGGCCCTGGCGATTCTGCTCATGCCGATCCAGCCCGTGATCATCAGGGCAAAGGTAATCGTCGAAAGGCCGGGCTTCATGACGATAATCAGAAGCGTCACAATGACAAGGTTGGGAATGCCGTTGACAACCTCGACGAAACGCTGCATGGCCATATCGGTTTTCCCGCCGAAATAGCCTGAAATAAGGCCGTAACTGAGCCCGAAGAGCATATCCACAATAACCGCCACGAGGGCGATATAAAGCGAGATCCGGGTGCCGGTCCACGTGCGGGTCCAGATATCGCGGCCCAGCGTGTCAGAACCGAACCAGTAATACGTGTCGGGCAGATTTTTTTCTTTGTAGCGGTTGACTTCCTTGACGCCACGGGACATCTGCATGGTCTCGCTGCCGTCAAAAATCCCCCATTTTTCGAGGGCTTTGACCCGCGGCGCGAAATTTTGCTCGGCGATCCGCTGGCTGTTGTAGGTGTAGTCGCTCATGACGGGCCCTACCAGGGCCATGATGACAATACAGAGGATAATCACGAGTCCGGTGACCGCGCCGATATTTTTCCGGAAGCGCATGAAAGCCTCCCGCCAAAAACCGACGGACTCGTAAAGTTTATCGATATGGGCTTCTTCCGCCGCGCCGACCAGCTCGAAATCGTCGGGCAGAAAGCTGATGTTTTCCAGATCTTTTTCCGTCATCGTGGCCTCCTCAATCCCTGGCCAGCCGGATTCGCGGATCAATGAGCCCATAGAGAATATCGAGGAGCAGCATGATCCCGATGTACATGGCGCTGTAAATAAAGGCGATGGCGATCGTCACGTTGTAGTCGTTCCCCTGGATGGAGGCGATCATCAGCGAGCCCACGCCGGGGATCGAAAAGATCTTCTCCACGACGAGGGAACCGGTCATAAGCCCCACGATCAGCGGCGCCAGTACCGTAATAATGGGAATGAGCGCGTTTCTCAGGGCGTGGCGAAACACGAGCCTCGCGCCCGTTATCCCCTTGCTGCGCACAAACATCATATAATCGCTGTCCAGCACCTCGATCATTTCCCCCCGGGTAAAGCGCGAAATACTGGCCAGTGTAAACATCGAAAGGGCGATCGTGGGAAGGACGGATGAAAAAAACCCGCGACTCGTCTGATAGAGCATCGGGAACCATTTGATCTTGAAGCCCAGCGTGTAGGAAAGCGCCAGCGCGAACACGTAGGAGGGCAGACTTACCCCCAGGACGGAAATCACCGTGCACAGCGTGTCCATCACGGTCCCCCGCTTGAAGGCGGCCAGAAGGCCCAGCAGAAACCCGATCAGAGCCCCGAAGGAAACGGCTTGGAAACCGATCCGGACGCTGACGGGCAGTCTGTTTTTCAAAAGCAGCGTGATCGGCGTATTTTTGCTGATGGCGTAGGAAACGCCGAGGTCGCCTGTCACCATGTGACCCACATATTTGACGAACTGCACGGGAACAGGCTTGTCGAGCCCGTATTTTTCATAGAGGATGGCAAGCTGGTCTTTCGTGAGTTTTTCGTCGTTGAAGGGCGAGCCGGGCATGAGCCGCAGCATCAAAAACAGGATAAACAGAATGGTCAGAAGCGTCGCTACGCTGATGGCAAGCCGTTTTAAAACATACTTCCTCATGGGTCTCCCTCGAACAGAAACAGACTTTGCGGGGCGTGGGACTACCCCGCAAAGCCGTTTTTTATCCTTGATTTTCCTTTATTCTTTCACAACGTCCTTGTATACGCGGCCGCCCATCAAATGATAGGCCATGCCTTTAATGTTGCTCTTGACGAGAGCGGCGTCGGAATTCTGATAAATGGGCATAATTACCACATCGTCGGCGGAAATCTTTTCCGCTTTTTTGAGTTCTTCCCAGCGGGCGTTGATGTCCGTGGCGAGCTTTCCCTTCTTGGCGTCCACGATCATGGCGTCATAGGCGGGGTTGCTGTACTTTCCATAGTTGTAGGGAGAATCGGTGATCCACATATCGAGATAGGTCATGGGATCGGCGTAGTCGGGACCCCAGCGGGTCAGACCCAGTTCGTATTCGCCGTTCTGCATGCGGAGCAACCGGTTCTTCTTGGGCATTACCTCAAGCGTAATCGTGAGTCCCGGCAGATTCGTCTGCAGCTGTTCCTGCAGGAATTGGGCCACGTTCTGAGCCGATTCCGTATCCTCTACGACCATGCTGAATTTCAGTTCTTTGACGCCCAGTTCCTTGAGGCCCGCTTCCCAGTTCTTCTTGGCCGCGGCCACGTCATAGGAATTGTAGGTCGGGGAGGTCTCGCGGAAATCCTTGCCGTCGGGGCCGATGGCCAGCCGTACGGGCACGTTGTAATCGGCCACGAGGGATCCGTCTTTCAGGATGATCTCCACGACGGCTTTCTTGTCGAAAGCCTGGGCCATGGCTTTCCGGATATTGAGGTTGTCGAGTCCCTTCGTCTTCAGGTTGGGGCTGATGTACCAGAGATAGCCTCTCTGTACTTTGATGAATTCGGGATCGTCTACGAACTGCTCGGCCTGTTCGCCGTGCAGGGTCATGACGTCGATATCCCCGTTCTGATAGCTCAAAACGGCCTGCTGGCTGTCTTTGATGACTTGATAGTTTATGCCTGACAGGGCAACTTTGTCTTTTTTGTAATATTTTTCGTTCTTGACCAGTTTGAAGCTTGTGGCGGCCGGTTCATACTCGGAAAGCACGAACATGCCGTTGCTCAGGTAGGTCGCGGCGCTTGTGCCGAAATTGCCGCCCGCTTCGTTGTAGAACTTCTCGTTGACCGGGAAGAAGGGCGGGAAGAACATCAGGCTTTCGAAATAGGGCACGGGTACGTCCAGCACCACTTCCAGCGTCTTGTCGTCCAGGGCTTTCACGCCGAGTTCCGTCGGGGCCAATTCGCCCTTCGTGATGGCTTGGGCATTTTTGACGCCCGCCGTCTCCATGATAAAGTTGTATTCGGAAGCGGTCTTGGGATCGACGAGTCTTCTCCACGCGAATACGAAGTCATGGGCGGTCACGGGGGTCCCGTTTGACCACACGGCCTCATCGGCCAGCTTGAAGGTGTACTTCAGGCCGTCGGGGCTTTTTTCCACGGATTTGGCGATATTGGGCCGGTACATGCCGTCGGCGTCCAAGCCGTACAGCCCGTCGACCAGTTGCCGGATAACCTCAAAGGACGTGCCGTCAGTGGCGATCTGCGGATCCAACGAGGCCACTTCGACGTCGATCATGACATTGAGGGCTTTGCCGGCGGCGCTGAGTTTCTGTCCCGTCAACATAAAAAACGCCAGGGACATGACCAGGGCGGTCAGCGGAGTGAATAATTTTGTCCATCTCTTCATAAATTCCTCCTTGTATTTTTGGGGTTTGTGTTTCAAAGTGATTATAGTTCAGTATAAATGTACGGCGAAAATATGTCAAGCAAATTTCTCTTTTTTCCACAGAATGCGTCCCGCTTTTTCTGTTTTAACGCTTTTTGTGCGAATCAGACACAAAAATTTTGATATGATTATAAAATTGCAAAATATAGCGGATTGAATGTGTTTCATTTCAGGAAAACCGCCGTCGCTTGCTTGCCGTAGGGGGTTTTCAGCATCTGCTCAAAGATTTTCATGACCATCAGCGCGTCGTAGCCGCTTTGGTGAAAGGTCCCTTCGTCTTCCGGAAGCCGGATATGGTAAAAGGCGGCCGTTTCCGCCAGATTCGGCCATTTCGGCGTCCCGGGCTTTGAGGATGGGGCCTTGACGGCCATGAGGTTGCCCTTCATCGTGCAAAAGGTCTTTTTCAAGGTTTTTCGCAAAAACGCCCGGTCAAAATCAATATTGTGCGCCACATAGCGGTTGCAATCGGCGGAAAAAGCCTCGAAAGCCTCCTGATCATCCTGAAAATACTTCGGATAGGGGCAGTTCTTTCCTCGCAGCCTTTGGATCGTCGGTCCGTCGAGATGATTGACCCGTATGGCCCCCCAGTTGAAGGGCTCCACGGGAAAGTAGTAGCGCTCAAATTTATCCGTCAGCTCCACCCAGCCCGTTTCCGGATCCACGAGCCCTTTGAGAGCCGAGATCGAAAGGACGCTGCTCTTGTAGCTGATCCCGTTTGTCTCCGTATCGAAAAAAATCACGACGCGGCTGCCGGAATTTTCTTCCATGCCTTCACTTCCTTTACTGCCTATCGTTTCAGCGATTTTTCGTAGACGTATTTGGCTGCCGCCACATCTTCCACGGCGAGGCCCAGGGCCTCGAAAATCGTGATGTCTTCGGAGGTCTTTCTTCCCGCAAGATCGGGTTTCGTCAAAAGATCGCCCAATTCTCCCAGAAAATGGCTGTCGCCAAAGAGCCCCTCGCCTTTGGGAATCAGGAAATCGCCGGCCTCGGCCATGACGGATTCGAGATAATCGCCGAAAAAGCGCCCCGCCGCCGCCAGGTCAGAGCCGATCTCCCGGTCTGTCTTGATGCTCGCGCCCACGGCGTTGATATGAACGCCGGGCTTGACGTCCTTGAGGTACAAAACCGGCGTCTTGGAGGGACTGACCGTGCAGATGATATCGGCGTCTTTGGCCGCTTCGGCCGGACTTGCGACGGATTTAACCGGAATACCATGCTTCGCCGTCATTTCTTCCGCAAAGGCCGCGGCCGAACCGGCGTTGAGGTCATAGACCGCCGACGACGTCAGAGGCCGCACGCAAAGGATAGCCTCCAGATGGGAGCGCGCCTGGGCCCCCGCGCCGATAAAAGCCGCCGTTTTGGCGTCCTTGCGGGCGAGAATGTCCGTGGCCACGGCGCTCACGGCCCCTGTCCGGATCCGCGTGATGGCGTCTCCGTCCACCATGGCCAGCGGTTCCCCGTATTTCGAGCCGTAGAGCAGGACGGAGCCCTGGTGGGAGGGAAAATTCGTCCCGATGTTGCTGTTGAAGATCGTGATAACCTTGCAGCCGAAATATTCCCCGTCGTAGTACCCGGGCATGAGGCCGAGGATGTTCCCGTCGGGGAGCCGCACATAGGTCCGCAGATATTGAACGCTCGTTTTTTCCGCCAGTTTGACGAAGGCCTCCCGCATGAGCGCGATACACTCCGCCATAGGCAGTAATTTCGTCGTTTCGTTGTAATCAATGATTTTCACGCCGTCCTCCTTTTATGCCGTAATCGTTCAAATGCCGGCTGCCGCCAGCGCCTGACGGATATCGGCGATCAAGTCCTCCGTATCCTCGAGGCCCACGGAAAGCCGGAAAAATCCCTTGTGAAATTCCTCGCCGTACAGATATTGCCGCTCGTCATTTTCCCCCAAAAAGACAATCAACGTCTCATCATGCCCGAGGGAAACGGCGTTTGTCATGATCCTGAGCTTGCTCACGAAGCGGTTGTGGCCGTCGTGGTCGCTGTTGAGGCCAAAGGAGAGCACGCCGCCGAAGCCTTCCTTCATCTGCCGGAGCGCCACGTCGTGGTTTTTGTGGGTCGCGAGCCCCGGCCAGGCCACAAAGCGCACCTGGGGCAGGCTCTGTAAAAATTCCGCGATCTTGTGGGCCGAGCGGTTGTGCTGGGGCATCCGCAGGGGCAAAGTGGCCGCGCCCCGCATGATGAGCCACGCGTTGAAGGGGCTGATGGCCCCGCCCAGATTCACCATGGCCTGCCCGCGGATTTCGTCGATCAGTTCCTTTTTCCCCAATACCGCGCCGCCCATGGCGTCGCCGTGCCCGTTGATGTATTTCGTGAGGCTCTCGATCGTGAGATCCGCCCCCAGTTCGTAGGGCCGCTGGTTGTAGGGGGAGGCAAATGTGTTGTCCACGGAAAGGAGCGCCCCCTTTTCATGGGCAACACGGGCGATGGCTTGAATATCGCTGATTTTGATCGTGGGATTGGAAGGCGTCTCAATGTGGACTAATTTTGTATTTGGTCGCATGGCCGCCCGGACGTTTTCCACGTCGCTTGAATCCACGAGGGTCTTTTCTATGCCGGATTTGGCGGGAAAGAGTTCGTTGATGAGCCGGTAAGCCGCGATATAGGTGGAATCCGACATCACAATATGGTCCCCGGCCTTGAGGAACGTGAAAAATACGCCGGAGAGGGCCGCGACTCCCGTAGCCAGCACGACGCAATCGGGCGTCCCGTGCAAAAGCGCCAGTTTTTCCTGCAAATAGCGCTGGTTGGCGCCGCCGTTCCGGGTATAGACGTTGCCGTCGGCCGTACTCCAGTTGATGTTGGACGGATCATAGGGAAGCTCATAGCTGTTTGCCATGGTAATGGGACGGCGAATAGCGCCGGTCTCCCGGTCAACTTCGTTGCCGCCGTGGACGGCCCGGGTCATGAAACCGAAGGAACCGTCGATTTTTTTGGGCATGTGTTTTCCTCCTGAATAATAGAATCCTCAAACGTAATTTTCCGTGAAATTCTCCGGAACTTATTCCTATAGTATCATTTTTGAAAGGAATTTTCAACAGAAAAGTAAAAAGCAGGCCCGTCGGCAAAAAAGGCCGGAATGTGAAAAAGGGCCGCCACGAAATGATTGAAAGCTTCATTTCGGGACAGCCCCGGAGGATTTTACTTTTCCCCGTTGTAGTAGTCGTAGAGCTTTTTGTAGGCGTGAGGCCAGGCCGGTTCCGTGGTCAGGCCGCCGATGGGGGTCGGGATCCGGGCCGCGCCCGCCTTGTGGGTCGCGATGACGCCGTCGATAAACGAACGGAACTGTGATTTCGGGACGGAAAAGGCGATCTCGTCGTCAGAGGTAAGCCCGAAGACCCGTTCGCCGCCGCCGGGAAGCGTGACATTGCACTTGTCCTGACTGTAGGGGACGGAGATCTCACTGCCGCAGCAGCCTCTCCCCGAAAAACGGGATTCCACATAGCCGCCCTTTTCGTAGATGGCGCCCTGCACCATGCGGATGATCTGCGCGCCGTTGCCGTAGATGATGATGACGTCGGGCTCGAAACTCGCCCTGTGGAGCGGGGCAAATACGATGGTTTCCGTATCTTTTACGGGCATTTGGGGCGTCGTGTCCTGCGTCACCTTTCCGGCCTCTAGGCTCCCCGTATAGAGGGGATATACGACGCTCCCATCCTTGATCATGTCGGGAACCTCCGCGTAGCCCAGGATAAACTGCGCCAGCGGGCAGGACTGGTCTTCCATGCTGTATTTCAAGACCGCGCCCAGCTTTCTGGCCATGGTGACGCCCTGGCAGATCGCGAGCCTGTGCCCGAAATCCTTGCGCGGAGACTTTGCCCGGATGTCGCCGGGGACCTCCTCCCCCTTTTTGTAGATTTTGAC
>JAISTB010000030.1 GCA_031272775.1 Fusobacteriaceae bacterium
GAGCAAAGCGGACGCCGGAAATTCTCGATAATTTCAGGAGAAATTCTATAGACAAAAAGAATTTTTTATGATATCCTATGCACGTAGACTTTCGTATCGAATTTACAGACGATAAAAAATCTAAACTTTATTTTAAAGGAGACAGGGTTATGGGAGAAAAAAAGGGGATGTTTTTGAAAACAAGGGATTTCAGGCGTTTTTTGACGGGATCGGCGATGGTCTTTTTGTTTTTGTTGCCGACGGCGGCTGTTCGGGGTGAAGAGGAAGAGCGGGACAGCCGGACTGTCAGCGCGGATACGGGATATGAAATCGCTGGCGTCGAAAAAGATATCGTTGACGGAGTGGACGCCAAAAATTTTGATTTGATCATTGAAACCGGTCCTTTCAGTCACGCCATCTACGGTGGATATGCCGAAGGCGTCAGCGCCATCAACAATACTTTGCTGATGAAGTCGGGAACGACCAATAAACCTCTATTTGGCGGTTATTCTTTCGGCGTCGCGGCCTTGGGCAATATCACAACGATAAAAGCCGGAACAGTTTCGGGCAAGACCTATGGCGGTTATGTCCAAGCTTATTATCACGAGCGTGAATCTGAAGAAGATGATAAATATGAGATTCCCGAAGGTCAGATTGAAATCAACGACAATATCGTCAATATTGAAGGCAGTTCTGATGTGGCCGACGTTGTCGGCGGCGGTGCCGTAAGCTATGCGAACACCGCCTTCTTCCTCAACAATCAGGTCAATGTCGGAGATACAGCCAAAACAGGCAATATTTTCGGCGCCTACATCGATCCGGAGGGAACTGTGATAGCGGAAGGCAACAGCGTCAATATTTCCGGCTCGCCGACAATCAATGGTTCCGTATTGGGAGCATATATACGTGCTGAAAACTCCTTAGATGACGAATTGGAAAATCCGAGTTTTTCTCTCAGATATAATTCCATTACGCTGTCAGGAAATCCGACAGGCATCAAAGGCCTATACGGCGCGTACGTAAAGCGCATAGAAGCCATTGAAGCTCCATACGACGCATTTACAGGCAACATGCTCCACGTTGACCGTCCCTCTGAAGGTCAGATCATTGTCGGTGACGGCGATGAAAGTTTACAGAAAATGGATTATGAAACTGCTATAGTAAAAAATTTTGAATTTTACCGGTTCACGCTTCCCGAAAACGAAGTATATGATGACGGAAAAGCAGATTTTGATAAAGCCCTGCTGTACGTAAAGGGGCGGGTGCTTATGAAGGCAAAGGGTGACATAACGGCGGTAGAAGAAAAATACGATTCTTACGTAGACAAATATCAAACGCCCGATTCCTACTCCAAAGTCGAAGCGATCGGCATCGGCCTCAACGAAATCATCGCCCCCGGCGACGAAGTCAAGCTGATTGAAACGGAAAATGACGACGACTTGATTCTTACCGCCGATACGCTGAAGGATCCCGTCGTCACCGACGAAGACGCTACAAAGATCGAGACGACCTGGAAACTGATCAACGACGTCCCCAACGTGCTGTCGGCCTTCCTGCAAAAACTGGAGGCGAAGCACAACCTCACGCGCTCCCGTGACTGGCGCGTACATTCGACGGAAAATGAGAATGTCATCCTGATCGTCAAAGGCAAGATGACAATGGAAGATGACAAAGAGCTTTATTTGGATAACTCTAAAGGAGGAGGAGTTTATGCAAATATCGGGACATTGGACATCAGAGAGGGGAATTTGCGTCTTGGCGACACAAACGCCTGGAACGGAGATGCGGAAGAAAATCCAGACGGCGTTATTATCAATAATCTCGTTATGGGCGGAGGGAGTACTGTATATGCTGGGGCTAGCGGATACCGAGTAAAACACTATAAGATTCACGCTTCCAAAGAGGAGGACGAAGTCTCGGCCGGAACCATCGACGGCAATCTGCTGGGAGACGATTCCCTCTTCACGTTCTATCTGCCGAAGACGACGAAAGCCAACGACAAATTTACCAAGGTGACCGGCAAGGCCTCCGTGGACGGCAGTACGGTCTATCTGGTCTGGAGCGGCAATGAGGATCCCGGCTTCGTGGACGGCGACGAATTATACCTGATCGAAGCGGCGGAAGAAAACGACAACGAAAGCCGCTCGGATATCGGGACGCCCGAAAATGTCGACGCGCCCCTCAAAATAGGCTCTCTGCTACAATACGACTTTAAACTGAAAACCAACGAAACACAACTGATCGCCTACCTCGACGGCACATCCGAAATCGAGGAGGAAGATGACTCTAACGGCAAGGGAAAGGGCAAAACCCAAAATCCGGTAAAACCTGTCGAGGAAATTGAGGAACCCGAAAGCGAGGAACCCGACGGCGGGTCGAAAGACCGGAGTGCCGGCGCGGGTACGACAAAATCCCCCCTGCTTCCCGAATCCCGCTCCATCGCCGAAGGCTATCTCGGCGGCCTGGCCCTCGTGATCCGTGGCCATGAACTCCTGACGGGCGCGATCCTCCCCAAGACCGACGACTTCGACTATCAGGTCTTCGGCGTCTTCGGCGGCGCGAACCTCCACTACAACGCGGGCGGCCACCTGGGCTTGAAAGACTTTACGGTTTTGGCCGGCATTTCCAAGCGGAAGGAAAATGAAAAAGGGGACCTCTACTTCGGCCCCTTCGTCGAATACGGCGTCGGTTCTTATCACACCCGGGATACGTATCCCACGATCGGAACCGTCAACGGCAAAGGTCACGCCAGATATATCGGCCTCGGCCTTCTGGCCAGATACAATTTCAAAGAAACCGAAGACGGCTATCTCTATCTTGAGGGCTCCGGCCGGATCGGCCGCCTCAAGGACCACTATGACAGCAAAGACATCAAAGACGCTCTGGGGAATGTGGCCAAATACGACCTCTCCTCCCCCTACTATGGCTTCCATGGCGGAATCGGCTATGTTTGGTACTTAAACGAAAAGACGGACCTCGATCTGTCGGCCAAATATTATCTGACCCGGATCAAGGGAGACAGTCTCCGTCTCACGACCGGAGACCCCGTTGACTTCCATCCGGCGACGTCCTCACGGGTTCAGGCCCGGGCAAAATTGAGCCGCAAGATCAACGTCAAATTCTCCCCCTATGTGGCGCTGGCCTGGGAGCGGGAACTCGACGGGACCGTCAACGCCTCCACGGGACGCTACGGCTTCGTAGCCCCGAGCCTTGCCGGCAACACGGGAATCGGAGAACTGGGCTTCGTCTGGAAACCTAAACCCCGCTGGACCATCGATCTGGGCCTTCAGGGCTACTTCGGAAAGCGCGAGGGACTCGCCGCAACGCTGCGCGTCAAATATCAATGGTAACACCATAACTTTGCCCCCCAGGTTAGGGCTGTCGTTCCGGATTTGCAACTCCGGGCGGCAGCCCGTTTTTTTTACGGGTTTTCAAGAAGCGCCACGGCCTTTTGAAGCTCGTCGATAATCGCGATATGCTGCGGGCAGACCGTCTCGCACTGACCGCAGCGGATACACTTGGAGCCCTCTCCGTGCAGGCCGTTCCGGATCCAGAAATAGCTCGCCAGGGCCCGTTTCTTGTTGCCCTTGTAAAATAGTTCGTGATTGTTTACCTGCTGGAAAATCTCGGGGATCGCGACGCCGGCGGGGCAGTCCTTCTGGCAGTAGCGGCAGGCCGTACAGGGCACCGTGGGAATGGCCGCGAGGGCCTTCTGGGCTTCTTCAAGCACGTCCCGCTCCTTTTCCGTCAGGGGCTTGAAATTCCGGAAAGTCTCAATATTTTCCGCCATCTGCCCGATGTCGGACATGCCCGAAAGGACCGTGATCAGCCCCTCCATAGAAGCCGAAAAGCGCAGGGCCCAGGAGGGGTAAGTCGCTCCGGCCTCGGCCGCCTTCAAGATTTCGGCCACAGGCGCCGGCGGGCTCGCCAGCATGCCGCCCTTGACGGGCTCCATAACGACAACGGGTTTTCCGTGCTTTCTTGCGGTCTCGTAGCATTTCCGGGACTGGATGGATTCGCTCCGCCAATCGGCCCAGTTGATTTGCAATTGCACAAATTCGGCCTCGGGATGCTTTGTGAGAATCTCGTCCAGCGTATCGGCGTTGTCGTGGAAGGAAAAGCCCACGTGCTTCAAAACGCCCTTGGCCTTCTGCTCAAAGACATAGTCCCAGATTCCGTATTCTTCAAATTTCGCGCTCCGCACGCCGCCCAGGTTGTGGAGCAGGTAAAAATCAAAATAACCGGCCCCGGTCCTTTTCAAGGACGTCTGCAGCATAGCCCGGGCTTCTTCTGCGGATTTGGCCATAAAGGCCGGCATCTTCGTAGCGAGCTGAAAGCGTTCCCGGGGGTAGCGCTCCACCAGGACCGTCTTCAGGGCTTCTTCGGATTTCCCGTCGAGATAGCCCCAGGCCGTATCAAAGTAGCTGAATCCCGCCTCCAGAAACCTGTCGGTCATGGTCTTCAACTGTTCGATATCGATTTCTTTGCCGCTCATGGGCGGCCGCATGACCCCGAAACCCAATTTCGGAATATTCTTTCCCAATTCCTCCATACACACGCACACTCCTTTTAAATTTGATATCCGTAAAATTCGTAGGGGACGGGCTTGCCCGTCCCGCTATTGTCCATAAATTGCCCGTCCCGCTATTGTCCATAAATCGCCCGTCCCGGGTTTTTTACAAATTGCGCGCCCGGGCGGGCCTGAGGCGCTTCAGGCCCTCGGGGAGTCCGGCGAGGATCCCTTCCTCGAGGCTTTTCCTGTGCTTCTGGTACCAAATCCCGAGGATGATGAAACATACCCCGATCAGGGTCAGAAAGACCGGAAACATGGCCGAACGGCGGAAAAAATCATAGGCGAGTTTTCCCAGGAAAAACGCGAGGCCCATGGTCCCAAAAACGAGAAATACGGTCCGGGCGAGAAATACTCCGGCAAGGACCAAAAGCGCGTGAACGCAGCCGTAGATCAAAACGTGCTCCAATTTCCCCGAGTGCCGCATACTGAGGCCTCCGCAGAAGGTCAAAAGTCCGAAGAAATACAGCCAGAAGGCATAATCTTTTTCATATTTGAGATCGCATAGATAAGCGACGGTCATCATCACGAGCCCGAAGAGGACGGAAACCACCGAGCGGGCTTCCCAAGTGATGGAATTTTGCCCTGAAAGAACCGGCACGATATCCATCGAGAGAAACCACAGGGTCCCCGAGATCAGGAATACGTGAAAAGGAAAGCGCGCGGTCCAAAAGACGACGGCCGCCACAAGGAGCGTCGAAAGCTCGAGGATCAGCCATCTCCCCTTGATCCAGACATAGTAATCGTGGTATTCGTAGCCGTTAGGCCAGAAGCCGTTGACGGCGAGGATCGAAAAGACGAAAAGGGGCGTGACCGCAATGGGGATCGAGAGCAACAGGCCCCCGGCCGTCGTGAGTTTTTTCCGGAAATACAGATACAAGCCCGCGACGCCGAAGACGACGAAATAAAAGGCCGTGAAGACCGTAATGGCATAGTCGCCGAAGCGCGACCACTGCCGGTACATGAGCCAGGTGACCGCGGAGATGATGAGTAAGGCGCCTCCGTAATAGAGGACTTTCTGCAGACCCGTGACCCTCGGTTCCGATCCTTCGGCGAGAGTCCGGAAGGCCTTGACCTGCTCCTCGGTAAATATGCCCTGTTTGAGGGCTTCCTGCAATTGCCCGTCTGTGTATTTCATGATTTCTCCTTCCTGTGGGTCTTTTTTTCACCGGGGGTCTTTTTTCCGGCCGCCGGGCTCTCTTTCGCCTTTTGGGCGGGATCGCTGTACTCGGCGTAGCGCCCGCTGGCGACGGCCCAGAGATAGAGGCTCGCCACGGAGCCGTGGGGCGAATAGCGCTTCCGGCAGCGCTCAAAGAATTCTTTCGTGATTTCCCGGCGCCCGTAGAGCATCCGCAGGCCCCGCCGGATGGCAAGATCGTCGTAACTCAGGATATCGGGGCGCTGAAGGCAAAAGATCATCAGCATTTCCGCGGTCCAGATCCCGATCCCCCGAAGCCTTGTCAGGGCGGCCGCCACTTCCGCGTCGGAAAGGGTTGGCAGTTTTTCGAGATCAAGACGGCCCGCCAGCACTTCTTCGGCGATTTCCTTGATGTAGACGGCTTTTTTCATGGTAATGCCGCAGGCCTGCAGATCTTCGGCGGAAATCCCCGCGACGATCTCGGGAGTAAAGGGGCCGAAGCGCCGGGCCATGCGTTCGCGAATGGTAATATGGGCCTTGGTGGAAATTTGCTGGCCCACGACGGAATCGATCAGGGACTCAAAAAGATCCGAATCCACAGGACGTTCAACGGGTCCGATCAAGTCCATGGCCGCGGCCAGTTTTTTGTCTTTGCCTTTCAAATACGCGATCTCTTTTTCTCCGTAACGAAAAAAACCGTCACGAGCCATGATCCCGCTCCAGGTCCAGGAGGTAGCGCTTCAACGGAAGTCCTCCCCCGAAGCCCACGAGGGATCCGTCCTTGCCGATGATCCGGTGGCAGGGGACAATCAAGGGAATGGGGTTGTTGTGGTTGGCGCCGCCCACGGCCCGGAAGCCCCTGGGGGAGCCCACTTTTTCGGCGATATGCTGGTAGCTGACGGTCTGGCCGTAGGGGACCGTCAGAAGGGCGTTCCAGCAGGAAACTTGAAAGTCCGTGCCTTTGAGCTTCAGCGGCAGATCGAAGACTTTCCTTTTTCCGGCAAAATATTCGCTCACCTGCTTCGCGGCCCGTTTCAGAAGCGGCGTCTCTTTTTCCACATAATGGGATTCGGCTTTTTCATGGGGAAAGAGGAGACGGACAATGGCGCCGTCCTCTTCGGCGATGCCGATTTTCCCGACCGGGGTGTCATAGTAATAGAACTGTGTCATGATGTCCTCCTGGCGGCGATTTTTGTCTGTTTTGATCTGTTTTATCCAGTATAACACAAAAAGGCGGCTTTGTCTACGAAAGCTCAAAATCTGATTTCAAAAGTTTTGTGGGAGGCCTCGTCAAAGCCCAGGGCCCTGTAGAAGGCGTGGGCCCCCGTTCTCGCGATTCCGCTTTCGAGCACGGCCTTGTAGCAGTTTTGGGCTTTTGCCCAGGCGAGGGCCCGCCCGATCAGTTCGCGACCGATGCCCCGACGGCGGTAGTTTTCGTCGGTCACGACGTTTTCGATGTAGCCGATGGATCTGCCGTTGTGGGATAAATTCGGGATCACGCAAATATAGCAGGATCCCACTATTCGGCCGGCGTCCCGGGCCACATAGACTTGTATCCCGAAGAGCGCCGAGCGCTCGAGAATATCGGCCAGCAACCCTTCGGGGACGCTGCCGTCGACGCCCGGATTGAGCTGCTCATAGAGCCGGATCAGGGCGGGCGCCTCCGATTTTTCCAGCAATCCGTATTCAATCATGGCCATCCGGGTCCTTTAGCGGATCGCCGGACTGTAGCAGGCGAAGATCAACAGCGGAACCCGCCCCGTGTTCCGGATGGCGTGGGTCATCCCGATGGGGGCCATCATGGCGTTTCCGGCCGCGATGGGTTTCCATTCGCTTTCGTCGAGGAATTCGCCGCTTCCCGAGACCACATAAAAGAATTCCGTGGAATTGTCGTGGGTATGGGATTTGATCTCAAAATCCGGCATGATCATGACCTCGAAATTGTTGAGCCGCCCCGTGTCGGCCCCCGAGTAAAAATGCTTCATGAACACCCCGTCAAACTTCGGATGTTTTTCATACTTTGCCCCTTCGAAAATATGCGCTGCCATGCTTTTCCTCCTTTTCTCATTTTTTTATGAAAGAACTGTCGGCTCGGAGCCGTTAATGCCTTATTTGCGGCGGACAAAGCGGCCCAGATACGTAAAGCCGCATTTGAACAGGATATTGACGAGCATGATCATGACCGAAATGGCCACGGCGTACTCCACATCGCCGGAATCGCTCTTGCTGACCATCATGACCGAAATGACCCGGGTCCGGGCCGTATAGAGGAAAATGGCCGCCGATACTGTCGTCATGGCGTTGGTGAAGAAATAAGCCACGCTCTCGAGGATCGTATCGAGAGACAGCGGCAGAATGACCCGCGCCACGGTCAGATACCAGGGAACGCCCATGATTTCGGAGATATACTCATATTCCTGATCGATCCGCTTGAGCTTCGCGGTCATGGCCAGAAAAGGCGAAGCGAAAAAGTGAATGATATTGGCCAGGACCAGGATCCCCGAAGTCCCGTAGAGAAAGCTCCGCAGGCCCGATTTGGCGTTGAAAAAAGCGATATAGGCGAGGCCTATGGTCATGCCCGGGATGGCGTTCGGTAAAACGGATAAAAAATATCCTGTTTTTCGAAGCCAGAAGAAGTTTCGCTCCCGCTGGACCGCGTAGGCCGTGAAAAAGCAGAGCGTCGTCCCCAAAAGGGCCGTAATACCGGCCAGAGCCACACTGTAGGCGAGGATGCTCCAGACGCTTTCCCCCATCACCGTAAACTGCCAAGAGCGGAAACTCAGCGTAAAATCATAGGGCCAGTTCCGGATCAGGGAGGCGAATACGATGGTCCCCCCGAAGACGAGGATGGCCGCCGCGAAACCCCAGTTGAAGAGCGTGTAAAAACCGTCCCGCCAGGGATTTTTCCGGATGATGTAGCGGGTCGCCATGGCGTCGATTTTGGCGCTCTTGTTCCGGAGCAGCAATTCCGCGAAAAAAGCCAAAAGCGTCAGCGAAATCAACAGCGCCCCCACGGTTGCGCCCATGGGAAAATTCTGCTGTCCGATGACCTGCTTGTAGATGTCGGTAGCCATGACGTTGTAGTTGCCGCCGACGACCTTGGGCGCGCCGAAGTCCGTAAAGCACAACGTGAAAGCCGAAAAGCAGCAGGTGATGACCGTATATTTCACATTGGGGACCGTAATCGAAAAAAAGCGCTTGAGGATCCCCACCCCCATGATTTCCGCCATCTCATAGGTGCGGAAATCCTCGGCGTGAAAGGCCAGGGCCAGCATAAAGAAAACGACCGGAAACACATAGACGGTCTCGGCCAGGACGATCCCCCAAAAGCCGTAGATCGGAAATCCAAATCCGAAGAGTCGCGTCAGAAGCCCCTGTCTCCCGAGGAGATAGATCAGGGCGATGCCGTGGGTCATGGAGGGGACGAAGAGCGGCGCGCTGGCGATGCCGCGCAGTATGGTCTTGCCCCGGATATGGGTCCGTTCGATGCCGAAGGCGTACAAAAAAGCGAGGCCTACGGTCACGGTCGTTACCGTAAGAGAAACCGCAAGGCTGTTTTTGAGCGAAGCGGCCGTGGCCGGCGAAGTAAAATAGCGGGCAAAATTCCGAAAGCCGATCCAATTTCCGGCCCCGTCCTGAAAGGCCCGCAAAAAAAGCGTCGCCGCCGGAAACAACAGGCCCAGCGCGAGGAAAGCCACGAGTATCGCCGAAAGAAAAAACTTTGAAGCGGCGTTTTTGTCCATGGCTATCCCAACCCTTCGGCCCGGTCCAGACGCACATAGACGGGGTCATGGAGCTTGAAGGCCCTTTTCTCGAGCTCCTTGGAAAAAAGATCGATAAGGATCAAATGCCGTTTCAGAGCCACCGTGAGCCGGTAAAAAGGGCCCCGGAACTCGATATTCGTAATGGTGCCGGGAAATGTCCCCTCCCGGGCTTCCGTGTAGCACTCGACGTCCTCGGGCCGGATCATCCAGGTCACGTTCTTTTTGTCGGTCAGGAAATTGATCTTCCCGACGAAATCCGCGACGAAATAATCCCGGGGACCCTTGTAGACTTCGATGGGCGTCCCGAACTGGACGATTTCCCCCTCGTTCATGACGGCCAGCTTATCCCCCATGGTGATGGCCTCTTCTTGATCGTGGGTCACCATGATCGTCGTGATCTTGAGTTTATCATGGGTGGACTTGATTTCCCCCCGCAGGGCCTCCCGGACCTTTGGATCGAGGGCCGAGAGGGGCTCGTCCAGGAGCAGCAGGCCCGGTTCGATGACGAGGGCTCTGGCGAGGGAAACCCGCTGCTGCTGCCCGCCGCTCATCTGGTCGGGATATTTTTTCTCCACGTCAAGGAGTCCCATCAGCGTCAGCATTTCCATCACGAGATCCCGGCGCTTTTCCTTGTCTTTGATCTTTTTCCGAAGGCCGTATTCGACGTTTTGAAAGGCCGTCATATTGGGGAATAAGGCGTAGGACTGGAAGACCATGCTGAGATTTCTCCCCGAGGGGCGCAGGCGGGAAATGTCCCTGCCGTCTACGACAATCTCCCCGGCGTCGGCCCGCTCGAGGCCCGCGATGATCCTCAGGAGCGTCGTCTTCCCGCAGCCGCTGGCCCCCAAAAAGCAAACGAATTCCCCCTTTTCCACTTGCAAATTGATGTTCCGCAAAACCTCATGTTTTCGGAAACGCTTTTTCAGCCCGGCAATCGTGAGGTAAGACATGCTTATTCCCCCGTCCCGTAGCGCTTTTTCCACTCGGTCAGGATCCGGTCGCGGTTTTCCGTCGCCCAAAAGAGATCGTTGTCGATCATCTTCTGGCGGATATCGGCGGGATATCCCTCGACGGCGCCCTGAACCCTGTCGTCGGTCACGAAGCCGCGCACTTTGGCGTAGTATTCCATGGCGCGCTCCGACAGAGCCCAATCGGCAAGCAGTTTCGCCTCCTCTTTGATTTTGTCTTTTTTGACAATGGCGATGATTTCCATTTCCCAGCCGAGGCCTTCCACCGGAAAGACCGTGGTCACAGGCGCCCCCCGCCGTTCGGCGTAAATGCTCTCATACTCGACGCCGATGCCGATGGCGGTCTCGCCCTGGGCGGCCATGCGCGTAGGCGCTCCGCCCGAATGGACATACATCCGGATGTTTTTGTGCAGGCCGTCCATAAAGGCCCAGGCCGCTTGCTCGCCCATGAGCTGGATCCACGCGGAAACGGCCAGATAGCCCGTCCCCGACGAGGCCGGATCGGGCATGATGATCTCGCCCTTGTAGGCGGGATCCAGCAGATCCGCGTAACTTTTGGGAAGCGGCAGGGATTTTTCCGCGCCGATAACGTTATTGAACGTAAGCGCGCTCATCCAGGCCGAGAGCCCCACCCATCTGGGTTTTTCGCTTTTCTGATCGACGAATTTGGCGTCGATATGGCCGGTCTTGTAGTCGTAGGGCAGAAAGCGCTCCTGGTGATTCAAAAATCCGGCCGTAGGCACGGCCCAGAGCACGTCCGCCGCGGGGTTTTCCTTCTCGGCCTCAAATTTGGCCGCCATGACTCCGCTGGAATCTCGGATGAAATTGACTTTAATCTCGGGGTAATCTTTGTGGAAGCCTTCCAAAAACAGAGTAATTTCCTCTTCCAGCAAAGTCGAATACACGGTCAGTTCTTTCGGTTCGTTCTTTCCGCCGCAGGACAAAAGGGATATCGTCAACAGTACCACAACGCAAGTTTTCCATAGTTTTTTCATTCTCTCCTCCTTAGTCAACCGACTCCATGTAATAATCACGTTATACTTTTATTGTATCCATAAATGGAGAGATCTGTCAAGAAAAAAAATGCGCGGACCTTCGGCAAAAAGTCTTCAAAGGGCCACATCAAGAACCGTCATGACCACGAAATCCACCATAATCCAAAAAACGGGATGGTTTATCGAAAAAGCCGGTCTTTTCATAAAAATAATCGGGTCGCGTGAGCCAGAGCATCTTCCGGGCCCGGCTGCACGCCACATAATAAAGCCGTTTTTCCTCCTCAAGGCCTTCGGCGTCGCGACTCGCGGGAAAGACCCCGTCCAGAAGGACCGGCAGAAAGACATAGTCCCACTCGAGGCCCTTGCTGCTGTGGACCGTAAAGAGGGCGACGCGCTCCCGAGTCTCCCCGACTGGTTTTTCGGCTGTTTCCGCCTTATCGGGAAGGGAGGCGTCCTCCCCGGCCTCCCGGACAGCGAAAGGGAGGCCTGCTTCTTTGAGGGCCTTTCGGATATGGAGCGCCGCGTAGCGGTTCCGGTAGAGGATCGCGATCTCTCCGGGGGAAACCCCCTGCGCTTTCAATTCCCGGATTTTTTCCGTAATATAGGCGGCCTCCTGTTCTTTCGTCGCGAAGGAAAGGATCTGGGGCTTTTTGTGGGTTTTTCCCGTGCCCCGGATCACCTTCCGGTAACCGAGAGCGAAACGGGCGGCGATCCGGTTGCAAAAGGAGATTATTTCGTCGGTGCTGCGATAATTTGTGGCGAGCCTGATCAGTCTCGCGTCGGGAAAATCTTCCGAAAAACGTAAAATATTGGTGAAATCCGCCCCCCGGAAGCCGTAGATGCTCTGCCAGTCGTCGCCTACGACCATGAGGTTTCCGCTCTCCCCGACTAGCTCCCGCAGGAGTTTTCGCTGGTCGGCGTTGCTGTCCTGATATTCGTCGACGACCACATGTCGGTAGCGTTCCCGAATCAGCTCCCGAAACTTGTGATTGCGGGCGAGCCCTTCGGTAAAGACCCGCAGCAGGTCGTCAAACTCCAGACAGCCCTTTTCTTTTTTCCAGGCCCCGAAGGCCCGGCGGACGGCCAGGATCTCGTCGGCATAGGGCCGTTCCCGCTCAGTCAGTTGTTCCTCCAGGGGGATGCCCTTCAGGGCCTCCCGGGAAAATAACTCCCGCAGGCGGCGGGCCTGGGGAAAGGGAAGCCCCCTTACGCGCTTGACGTGATGGACGGCGGCGAGCTTTGTTAAGAGGTCCTCGACCCCTTTATCTTCAAAAATCTGTAAATTTTCGTAACCGAACCAGCTCTTATAGGTCATGATATGGCGGAGACAAAAGGCGTGGAACGTTGATATGGCCACATCCCCGCAGGCGCTTCCGCAAAGCTCCGCGAGGCGCTCCCGCATTTCCGCGGCGGCCTTTCGCGTGAAGGTGATCATGAGAATGCTCCCGGGATCGACGCCCGTCTCGAGCAAGAGCGCCGTCCGGTAGACGACGGTCCGGGTCTTGCCCGAGCCCGCCCCCGCGATCACGAGATATTTCCCCGAAAGCGCCGTAAGCGCCCTTTTCTGCTCGGCGTTCAGCAGACGCTCATAATCGATGCGGCGTCCGCACAAAAGCT
Source organism: Fusobacteriaceae bacterium (assembly GCA_031272775.1). Lineage (NCBI taxonomy): Bacteria > Fusobacteriati > Fusobacteriota > Fusobacteriia > Fusobacteriales > Fusobacteriaceae > Fusobacteriaceae bacterium. The sequence goes on from JAISTB010000030.1 coordinate 13,032, forward strand.
CCCGGTCATAACTTCGGACCTCCCGCTTTTCCAGTTCCCCGATGGCGCGCCGGATCGCTATGCTTTTGTCGTCCCGGCGTCCCCTTGCGGTCGATGATCCATTGTTTTTTTCGCTTTCTTTGATTTTTTTACTCTTTTTGGGTATAAAAAATGAAACAATTTCCGACAATTTGCGCATCATACCCTCCTTACATCCGTGCCGGATCTTCTTTTTCGGAACGTTTTACGACAAAATTCGCTCCAAGGTCAAGACTTCGATTTTCTTTTTGCCCCGGAAGGTCCCCTTTTTCCCGCGGATCACCGTGAGCCTGTCGGGGCCGAAGCCGCCCCGGAATCCCTTTTGGGCTTCCCGGTCAAAAACGTGCAGTTTGAGCCGGTAGCGGGCTTCTTTTTTTGCCGCCAATTCCGCGGCCTCATCCCAGTCCGGATCCGCCGAGAAGTCTTTGGGCGCGACGCCCAGAAAATCCCGCAGCCGCTCAAAATTGTTGTCAAAATCCCGGCTTTCCAGGGCCTCCACAAGGAATTTCCGCATGTATTCTTCTTTGAAGGGACTCTTCATATAGACGAGGGCGTCGAGCCGCCTGTTCCAGGGCACGCTTTTTTTCGTGGTGACGCCGAAGGTCATATGGGAGTCGCTCCCCAAAAGATCCAAAAGCTCGGCGTTGGTGGCGTCGGCCTCGTTGCCGTTGAAGGAGACGAGGATCATGTCCGCCCGCAGGTTCCGGATTCTGCCGATATTCTCGTCGATATGGGCGGCCGTGCGCTCATTGATCAAAAGGATCCCCGTATTGTTGACCGAGATGATCCAGGGATCCCGGCTGTCGTAAATATCGACGTCAAAATGATTTTTCTTCCCGTAGTCCCGCAAAAATGCCGCCGCGTCGATGAATTTTCCCTCATTTCGCTTAAATTCCGCCGCGAAAGCGTAGACGAGCTCATCGCTCACTTTCGGGACGTTGAGAACGCCCCGAACGCCCAGATCGTTGGCCATATAGCCCCGGACATAGTCCCCCAGCACGATGACGTTTTTCAAAAAATCGCTGCGATCCCGCTGGAATACGGCATTTTTAAGAAGGCGGATCCGCTCCATGTGGTCTTCAAATTCGCTGTGGGGAAAGGCAAAGAGCAGGAACCAGTCCATGACCCCGCCGTCGTTGAGATAAGCCAGCAGGGAATCAAAGTTTTCGGCCGTAACGGGGTAAATATTCTTGCTTCTGCCCATGGGTCGCCCTCCAAAAAATTATGCTACCCATATCATATCAAGCTTTTCGCTTTTTTTCAACCGAAATCTTTTCCCGGTCGATTTTTCCGCCCCGCATGGCGTTCAAAACCGCAAGGAGCGCTACGCCCACGTCTGCAAAGATCGCGAGCCACATGTTGGCGAGACCCATGACGCCAAGGACCATAATGACGAGCTTGATCGAGAGCGCGAAGACGATATTCTGGGTCACCACCCGCTTGTTCTTTCGGGCGATCCGGAGGAGCTCGACGATCTTTGAAGGCTCATCCCGCATCAGGACCACGTCGGCGCTCTCGATGGCGATGTCGGCCCCCGAGCCCCCCATGGCGATTCCGACGTCGGCCATGGAAAGGGAGGGCGCGTCGTTGATCCCGTCCCCCACGAAGACGACTCCTTTGGCCGCCTGATTTTTAATGATCGCAAGCTTCTCGACTTTTTCCGCGGGCAGCAGCCGGGCGAAAACCTGAGTTCCCGGGATGCCCAGGGCGTCGGCAATGGCGCGGCTGATGGCCTCATTGTCCCCGGTCAGGACCCAGGGGGTCAGTCCCGCCGCCTTTAGGGCAGCGACGGCAGCGGCGGCGTCGGGCCGGATCTCGTCGGAAATCCGGATAATGCCCAAAAGGCGCTTTTCTTTGGCCACATAGAGGACCGTCCCCGGATGCTCGGTCTCCGCGGCGGGAATTCCCGCTTCCGCCATAAGCTTTTGATTGCCCGTAAGAATCTCCGCGCCCCGCCACAGGACGCCGGTCCCCCGCCCGGGGATCTCCCGGTAGTCGGAAAGATCGGAGACCGAAGGCGCTTCGACGCCCGGGAGCGGATAGTCCCGGATCACGCCAGCGATCGGGTGATTCGAGTGAAATTCGCCGATTTTCGCGTATTTTATGACCTCCTCAGGAGTCCCCCCGAGGGCTTCGATTTCGTCTATCCGGAATTTGCCGCGGGTCAACGTGCCGGTCTTGTCAAAGATAATATGGTCCACATCGCACATTTTTTCGAGGTAATTGCCGCCCTTGATCAGGATCCCCCGGCGGGAGGCCCGGCCCACGGCGCTGAAAAAGCAAAGCGGAATGGAAATCACGAGAGCGCAGGGGCAGGAGATCACGAGAAAAATCAATCCCTGCCGGAACCAGCGCGGAAAGTCCCCGGCGACCGCGGGAACCCCAAAGGCCACGAGGATCGCCAGACCCACCACGGCGGGCGTATAGCGGCGGGCGAATTTCGTAATGAATTTTTCGGCTCTGGCCTTTCGGGAGGACGAATCCCGTACCATCTCGATGATTTTGCTGACCGTGCTGTCCGAAAAGCGTCTCGTGGTCCGGATCTCGAGATAAACGTTGCCGTTGACGCTCCCCGAAAGGACCGTATCGCCGGTTTCCACGTCCCGGGGGAGGCTTTCCCCGGTCAAGGCCGAGACGTCGATACTCCCCCGTCCCTTTTCGATGACGCCGTCAATGGGGAATTTCTCCCCCGCCCGGATCGCTAAAAGACTCCCCACGGGGACGATCTCCGAGGGCGTTTCCGTCAAAGTCCCGTCAACGCCGATCACCAGGGCCGTCTCGGCCTTCAGGGACAGCAGTCCTTCTATGCTCCCCACGGCCCGGGAGACCGCCTTGTCCTGGAAATACTCGCCGATCTGATAAAAGAGCATGACGCCCACGGCCTCGGTGATTTCGCCCAAATAAAAGGCCCCGAACGTGGCGATCCCCATAAGGAAATTCTCGTCGAGAAAATTCCCGCGCTTGAGGTTCATGACCGCCGCCACGAGGATCCCCGCCCCCAAAAGGGCGTAGGCCCCGAGAGAAAGCGCGAGATACAGCGGAAAACGCCCCTTCACAAAAAGGGATAGCAAAAAGAGCGCCGCTCCCGCGATCAAGAGCGGTAGACGATGACGTTCAAAAAAATCCGCCCCTTCCTCATGGTGTTCGTGTTCCGCGCCGTGACAATGTCCGCAGCTACAGCCAAACTGTTCTTCCTGATGGCCGATTTCGATTTTTTCCATATTTCCTCCTCTTATACCCTATACCCCTATGGTTCTTTGACTATGTCATATCATGAAAGGACAATTTTGTCAAGAAAAATTTTGTCAAAAGCCCCGGACATATGATAAAATAAAGAAAAAAAGAAAGGGGCAAAATCAAGTGAAAACGGACAAGGAAATGATCGTCAAAGAAATGGAGGATTTGCTTAAGCGAAGGCCGGAAAGCCTTGTCAAGGGCGTATTTTCAGATCCTGTCGAGAAAAGCGCCGCCAAAAAATGTATCGCGCGGCCCTTTGAGACCAGGGGCGTGCCCGCCCTGCAGTTTGAGACGTTGACGGAGACTCAAGCCTTCCATGAAAATCTCCCGCTGGCGGATCCGACCGCCCTGGCTGCAAAGCTCTCCGCCTGCCTCGACGCCTTTTCCCAACTCCTTGTGATCACAGAGGACCGAATCCTTCAGTACCGGCGTCTGCGGGGCAGCTGGGACAAAAAGGAGAGCGAAGGATCGGCGCTCCCCGCAACCTCAGCCGACAAGCGGCGGAAAGGCTTGATCCTTCCCGAAGGCGTCCCCGTTTCCTTTCTCGTCTCCCTGGGGATCATGGGGGAAGAGGGCCGGGTCCGCAAGGATAAATACGACAAATTCCGCCAGATCAATAAATACCTGGAGTTCATCGACGACACGATCCGGGAACTGCGTGACCGGGGGGCGCTTCAGGATACGCTTCGCTGCGTGGATTTCGGCTGCGGAAAATCTTACCTGACTTTTGCCCTCGAGCACTATCTGCGGGAATTGAGCGGCCTTTCCTATGAGATCCGGGGTCTCGATCTCAAGGAAGACGTCATCGACCTGTGCAACGATATCGCGGAAAATTTAGGCTGCGGGAACCTTTCGTTTTTGAAGGGCGATATCCGGGATTTTAGCGGATTCGGAGAGGCCGATCTCGTCTTCTCGCTCCATGCCTGCGACAACGCCACGGACTACGCGATTGAAAAGGCCCTGGCCCTCAAGGCCAAAGCCATTCTGCTGGTTCCCTGCTGTCAGCACGAGTTTTACCAAAAGATCGGCAAGACCAAAGAATCCCCCTTCCGGGAGAAGCTCCCGCCGCTGGCCCGGGACGGGATCTTAGCCGAACGCTTCGCTGCCCTCGCTACCGACGCCTACCGGGCCCAGACGCTGCGGGTCTGCGGTTACAGCGTCCGCGTAATGGAATTTATCGATATGGAACATACGCCGAAAAATATCTTGATCCGGGCCATCAAGACAAGCATTCCGGCGGCGCGGCTGAAAAAAGAGCAGGCGGCCCTGGCGGCTCTCCGGGAAACCCTCGGGATAAGGCCACTCCTCGACAAACTCAGCGCCCCCTTTCAAAAGACGTAAAAAAACCTCCCCCTGCGGGGAGGCCTTTTTTTGAGGATTTTTTTACTCAGATATTCTTGATGACAACGGCCGTGCCCATGCCGCCGCCGATACAGAGAGAGGCGAGGCCGTATTTGAGGCCCCGTTTTTTCATTTCGTAAATCAGCGTGACGATGATCCGGTTGCCCGATACGCCCACGGGGTGGCCCAGAGCGATGGCGCCGCCGTTGACGTTGGTCCGTTCGTCGATCCATTGGCGGCTTACGCCGTGCTGCTTGATGAATTCGGCGATAACGCCCAGAGACTGGGCCGCGAAGGCTTCGTTGAGCTCGATCAGCTCCATGTCCTTCAGGGCGAGACCCGCCCGTTTGAGGGCCATGGCCGAGGCGGGCACGGGGCCCATGCCCATGATCTTGGGATCCACGCCGCCGATGCCGGTGGATACGATCTCCGCGATCGGTTTCAGATTGTATTTGGCCACGGCTTCCTCAGAAGCGACGATGGTCATGGAAGCGCCGTCATTGAGACCCGAGGCGTTTCCGGCCGTAACGGTTCCGTCTTTTTTGAAGGCGGGTTTGAGCGTCGCCAGGACCTCCGGCGTCGACTTCCGGTTGGGGAATTCGTCGGTATCAAAGACCGTGTCGCCCTTCTTGCCGGGTACGACGACGGGGACGATTTCATCCTTGAAGCGGCCGCTGTCAATTGCGGCGAGAGCCTTCTTCTGGGATCCGTAGGCGAAAGCGTCCTGCTGTTCACGGGTGATGCCGTATTTTTCGGCGATATTTTCCGCGGTGATGCCCATATGATATTTGTTGTAGGCGTCGGTCAAGGCGTCCAGCACCATGTGGTCTTTCATGGTCAGATCGCCCATTTTAAAGCCCTTCCGTACGGAAGCGGGCAAAAGGAAAGGCGCGTTGGACATGGATTCGCAACCGCCGGCCAGGATGAGATCCGCCTCTCCGGCTTTGACGGCCGTATAGGCGGTCATGACCGATTTCATGCCCGAACCGCAGATGATGTTGACGGTCCAGCCGGGAACTTCCTGGGGGATGCCGGCCTTTATGCCGACCTGGCGGCCTACGCCCTGATACTGCCCGGCCTGCAAGACGTTTCCGATCATGACTTCGTCAAATTTCGCGGGATCAATGCCCGTTTCGGCGATGACGGCCTTCGCTACGGCCGCGCCCAGATCGCTTGAGGAAAGGGGCGCCAGGGTCCCTTGAAAACTGCCGATGGCGCTTCTTTTCGCCGCCGCTATAAATACTTTGCTCATGTTTTTGAACCTCCTCGTTCAATCAAAAATTCATTGCGTCAAAAATAGACCGATTGTTTATGCGCGTTCGTTCAAGTACGTGTTTAAATCACCATGCCGCCCGTGACGGCGATGGTTTCCCCGGTAATGAAGGACGATTCGTCAGACGCCAGGAACAAAATGGCGTTGACGACGTCTTCGACGGTCCCCATGCGCTTCAGGGGGATCCGCTCCATCATGCCCTCGATGACTTTTTCCGGCAAATCGTGGGTCATGGAAGTCTGGATAAAGCCCGGCGCGACACAGTTGACCCGAATCTGGGCCCCCTTTCTCGCGAGCTCCTTGGCCCAGGTCTTGCTCATGGAAATGACGCCGCCTTTGGTGGCCGAGTAATTGGTCTGTCCGATATTCCCCATGAGTCCCGCGATGGACGAGAGCGTCACGATGGATCCCGATTTCTGCCGGGACATGACGGGCGCCACGGCCTGGGTCACGTTGAAGACTCCCTTGAGGTTGACGTTGATGACCGCGTCCCACTGCTCTTCGCTCATCCGCACGAAGGGCCCGTCTTTGGTGATGCCCGCGTTGTTGATCAAAATATCAATGCGTCCGAATTCCTCCACAACGGACTTGATCTTGGCCTTGATGTCCTCGCGGTCCGTCACGTTGAGCAGGATGTGCTTGATGTTGGGCTCCCGGTATTCCGTCTCCACGACGTCACAGGAAATGACCGCTTTGGCCCCCTCGGCGGCAAACCGTTCCGCCACCGCGCGACCGATGCCTCTTGCGGATCCGGTCACGAGGGCAATTTTCCCTTCCAATCTGTTCAAAATAATCCCTCCGTCCTTTTGCGCCTCTTGTCCGCGCGGAAAACGGGTCTGAGCTCTCCGCGGGAAAAACAGGCTCAAGATTCAATATACTTTGTCTGTTACAAGTATAAATTTTTTTTCAGAAAATGTCAATGGTTATTTCACGCCCGCCCTGTGGTTTGTGAAGAATTTTCTTTGCCGGGGGGTTAAAAAAGGAAAAAATATGTGCTATACTATGTGAGGTAAAGGATTTTTCTTGAAATTCACGGAAGGAAATTCCGGGGCGGGTAACCCATGAGAAAGCTGATATTGGCCATTTTAATCGTCGCGTGCGCTGTCGCCGCCTCCGGGCGGGACGGCAGAAAGACGACGGAAAAACTATATTACGAAAATAACGAACCCGAGAGCGCGGTGGAATACCGGGACGGGAAAAAAAACGGCGCCGCAATCGTCTATTCCCGCAACGGCATGATCAAGGTCCGGGGCAGTTTCAAAAATGACCGGCGGCACGGTCTCTGGACCTTTTATTTTGATGAAACCCCGACGCTGATGGCCGTGGAATTTTACGAAAACGACCGGCTTCAGGGCCGGCAGTCTTATTTTTATCCCGACGGCAGCCTGCGGAGCATAGCCAATTACGAGGACAACCAAAGGAAGGGCGTCTGGGAGTGGTATTCGGAGACGGGGGCCCTGGAGACGCGGATCAACTATCTGAGCAATTACCGGGGACTGGCCGCGATCTTCAACGACAAAGGCGTCACGGTGGCGACCGGCATGCTCGTCAACGAGCTCCGGAGCGGCCTCTGGAAATTTTTTGACGAGAGCGGGAGACCCCTTTACGCCATGAACTACCGGCGGGGCGTCCCTTACGGGGACTACGAGGCCTACGACCGGGACGGATCCGTGGTGATCCGCGGGCTTGTGGACGAAGCGGGGAATCTCACGACCGAAATCGAAGGAAAACAGGAAATCATAGAAACTTACACAGGGAGATAATTACGATGCGAATGACTTTTTCAAAAAAAATGCAGGGCTTCGGGGCCAGTATCTTTTCCGCGTTGAATGAAAAGAAGATTGAGCGCCTCAAGAAAGGCCTGCCGGTTTACAATTTGTCCATAGGGACGCCGGACTTCAAGCCCGAGCCGCATATTATGCAAGCGCTCTCGGAGGCTGCCCTTGACCCCGAAAACTACAAATACGCGATCACGGACAGGGACGAACTGATCGCGGCCGTTCAGGGCTGGTACAAGAGGCGCTACGAGGTGGACCTTGAATCCTCCGAGATCATGTCCCTCTACGGCTCCCAGGAAGGGATCAGCCGGATCTTCTGGGCCCTCACGGACCCCGGCGACGTGATCCTCGCCCCGGATCCCGCCTATCCGATCTTTGCGGTGGGCCCCGATCTCTGCGGCGCGCGGGTCGAATATTACAAACTCTACGCCAAAAACAATTTCATTCTGGATTTTGCCGATATTCCCGAAGAGACCGCAAGAAAAGCCCGGGCCATTGTCGTATCCTATCCCTCAAACCCGGTCTGCACCGTCGCGGGCGATGACTTTTACCGGGACCTGATCCGCTTTGCCGAAAAATACGACATTGTCGTGATCCACGACAACGCCTATTCCGATATCATTTTTGACGGGAAGACCGGAAAATCCTTTCTGTCCTATCCCGGCGCCAAAGACGTTGGGATCGAGATCAATTCCCTCTCCAAGTCCTACAACGTGACCGGGGTCCGGGTCTCCTTCGCCGTGGGCAACAAAGAAGTCATCGAAAAATTCCGGGACCTGCGTTCCCAGGTGGACTACGGGCTCTTTCTGCCGGTGCAGAAAATGGCCGTGGCCGCCCTCAACGGCCCTCAGGACAGCGTGAAACGCAACTGCGCCGAATACCAGAGACGGCGGGACGCCCTCTGCGGCGGACTCAGGGCGGCGGGAATGGACATCCGGGACAGCGAGGGGACCATGTTCGCCTGGGGGAAAATCCCCGCGCGATATGAAAACTCCGAAGCCTTTGTCCTGGAGCTCATCGAAAAGACCGGCGTCATCTGCGTGCCCGGCAGCGGCTTCGGCAGCCAGGGGGAAGGCTTTGCGCGCTTTGCCCTCGTCCTTCCGGTTCCGAAGATCAATGAACTCATCGAAGTCATCAAAAATAGCGGCGTCTTATAAAAAAAGCGCATAAATCAATTTTTCACAGGCAGAAATGAACATTCATTTGCTTCGAGGGGGATACCATGAATTTCAGCGAAAAAAAACCGGCCCTGATTTTGATCGACGTCCAGAAAGCCTTTCTCGACGAGGACTATTGGGGCGGCAACCGGAACAACAAAAACGCCGAGGCGGTCTGCGGGAAGCTCCTCGCCAAATGGCGGGAAGCGGGCCTCCCGGTCTTTTTCGTCCGCCACGCGTCTAAAAACCCAGCGTCGCCGCTTGCGCCGGGAAACCCGGGTTTTGCCTTCAACGACCATGTGACGCCCCGGGAAGGGGAACCCGTGGTTACGAAAAACGTCAACAGCGCCTTTATCGGGACCGATCTCCAGTCGCGCCTTGACGCGTTGCGGATCAAGACTTTGGTTGTGGCGGGCCTCATCACGAACTTCTGCGTCTCGACCACGGTCCGCATGGCCGGAAATCTCGGTTATGAGACCTATGTCATCGAAGACGCCGCGGCGACCTTTGATCGCGTCGGCATCCGCGGGGAAAAATACGATTCGGAACTCGTTCATCTGACGAGCCTCGCCTCGCTCAAGGACGAATTCGCAACGGTCTGGGATTCGGAGCGCTTGATTCGGGAGTTTTGAGGGGAACCGCTCTCGTTTCGAAGCCCTTTCCAGTACTCCTGGTCTTTACCAGATCCATTTGACCTCGTAGTTGTGGATATTTTTATCCATAGGCGCGTCAAAATCGTCCGCCATTTTGACTTTTCCCTCCAAAATTCCGTATGCAGTGCTACGCGGCATCTTTTCTTTATTCATCGATTTTTTTAGTTCGAAAGGGATTCCCTTACGGTTGATCAATAGTTCAAAAAACAGGTCGACCGCTTCTGGCATGTCCAATCCCAAATCAGTCAGAACGGCTTGAACTTTTGACATTTTTTCACTTTCCATGCTGATATTGACATTCGTTATCGCCATATTGGATCACCTCACATAATCCGTTATTTTTACCTAATTTTGGCATGAATCCCGCGAAAATGCAAGCATATGTTTCATGAGGCCGGCCGCTCGCGCCCGTCAGCCTCGACCCCTCAGCCGCCTAAAACCCCGCAACCCCCGGCGGCTGCGGCGCCATCCCGCAACCCCGGCGGCAGAGCCCCCACCCCCTTCGGAGAAGGGGGCTGAAAACAACCTTACTAGTCAGTCTCACATTTGAGCGAGAAACACGCTTCCCCCAAGAATCTGCGCCGTGCGCAGATTCTTTTCAAAAAAGACAAAAATTCCTTAGAGTCTCCCCTTCGCAAGGGGAGATTCGCGGCTTCTTACGTTTGCAAGGACGAAGTCCGCAGCAAATGTTAGAAGACCGCGATGTCTCGGCGTCAGCAAGCGCAGCGAGCCACAGCCGAGACTGTCGGCGCCCGCGCCGACAAAGAGGTCGAGGCAAGCGGGGCGACAAGCCCCATTACCCCCCAAGAATCTGCGCTTCGGCGCAGATACTTTTCAAAAAAAAACAAAAATTCCTTAGAGTCTCCCCTTCGCAAGGGGAGATGGCGGCCTACGGCCGCCAGAGAGGTCGAGGCAAGCGGGGCGAGCAGCCCAAATCGCAGCGAGCCACAGCCGAGACTGCGGCCTACGGCCGCCAGAGAGGTCGAGGCAAGCGGGTCGAGCAGCCCAAATCGCAACGAGCCACAGCCGAGACTGCGGCCTACGGCCGCCAGAGAGGTCGCTCCCCCCTACAGGCCACAAATAGCCCTCAGATACCCTCGAAAACGCCCTGAAATTGCGGAATCTATATTTTTGAATATTATTTCCCATAATTTTCACGGTTAATTAATAATTTATCCTATTTTTTTCAAAAAGTCAAGGCTTGAATTTACGGCCTTCGCCGTCACATTCCCTCTCTTTCCCATTTCATGCAACTTTCCATTTTTTGCCCAACAAAAAATCTATTTTTTAAACCATAATGTTGAACAAAGACTGCGCTTAAACTCCAATGTTTTCGGCGTTTTTTAACGATTCGGTCAACAAAAATTACATCACAATTATGGGAAATAA